>DATGXG010000028.1 GCA_035299085.1 Bacteroidales bacterium
CATCTCACAGCTTTGTTAATAAATGGCAAACTATAATCGATGCACCGTGGGTGGGCCGGGACAAAACGGGGAGCCGGCATGGCTGTGAATGCTGAAAAACCCGAATTTGTTATAAGAGAGCTTGCGTCCTCTTATTAGAAATTCGGGTTTTTCAGCAGAGCGCGCAGGGAGTCGTTTTGTCTGGTCTTTTCTTTGGTTCTTTCTTTGTGACAGGACAAAGAAAGAACATGACTTTCATGACAATATGTCTGTCATTTTTTCATAAATATATGTCATATTGTCTTATTTATCCTCTGGCATTTCTTTTGAAATATTGGTGAACTGAATACGAAAACCAATGTTAAACCAAAAGAATAGGAGGAATTGATTATGTTACCTTCATTAAAAACAAGAAATGCCTGGCCGAACCTGGTTGAAGAATTTTTCAACGGCGATTTATTCCCGAGGTTCTTTGATGCCGAAAACAGGCAAAGCCTGCCCGCAGTAAACATAATTGAGGGCAAGGATGATTACCGGATTGAAGTTGCAGCTCCCGGTCTGCGCAAGGAAGATTTCAGGATCAACCTCGACAACAATGTGCTGACTGTTTCATCAGAAAGGGAAGAAAAGAAAGAAAGCAATGAAGAAAAAGTAATGCGCAAAGAGTTCAATTATTACTCTTTCAGCCGTTCATTCACATTGCCCCAGACGGTGGATTCTGAAAAAATCCAGGCATCACACAAAGACGGCATCCTGCATATCATGATTCCCAAGAGGGATGAAGCAAAACAGAAACCGTCACGCGACATAAAGATATCCTGACGATATCTGATAATTTTCATAGCCAAAGTAGTTAATCCAATGTGGTAATTAATAACAGCGGCAAAGTAGGGACGTTAATGTAAGCCCGGCGGTATAAGGATCTTATACTACCAGCGTCTCTATACGACACCCTTCAGTGTTCAGCATTGGAGGGTGTTTCTTTTTAGCAGTTTAGGGGTTTAGGGGTTTAGAAGTTTAGAAGTTTGGATTTGGAGGATAATCTTCGATATTCTTAAATCGGTGTTCAGGGTTCGGTGTTTTTATAGTTCGATGTTTGTTTTATTGATATATTTCCTTTTTAATTAAACCGGAAATGAAATCCATTATTTGCTTCTCCAGCCTCCTCTTCTTTTTACTATGCTGCCAGTCCAAACAACCCGATACAGCTATGGTAAGACTTATAACCCTTGATCCCGGACACTTTCACGCCGCCTTGGTCCAGAAAACCATGTATGCAGGTATCGATTCCAATATATATGTTTATGCGCCCGGAGGACAGGATCTGCAGGAACATCTTGCCCGTATAGCCTCATATAATCAGCGTGCTGACAATCCCACCAGATGGAATGAAGTAGTTTACAGCGGTTCAGACTTTCTTGAGAAAATGCTCCTGGACAAGAAAGGAAATGTTGTGGTACTGGCAGGCAATAATCAAAAGAAAACCGAATATATCAAAGCTTCTGTTGATGCCGGTTTGAATGTGCTTGCCGATAAACCGATGGCGATCAATGCACTGGATTTTGAGATATTAAGGCAATCCTTTGCTGAAGCGGAAACCAAAAAATTGATTCTTTATGATATAATGACGGAAAGAAGCGAAATCACCACCATTCTTCAGCGTGAGCTTTCGATGAACAGTGCACTGTTCGGCATCCTTGAAAAGGGTACTCCTGAAAATCCAGCAGTCACTAAGGAAAGTGTGCATCACTTCTATAAATACGTTTCAGGTTCAGCATTAAAGCGACCCGCATGGTTTTTTGACACCGAGCAACAGGGCGAAGGGATTGTTGACGTTACCACGCATCTTGTGGATTTAATCCAATGGGAGTGCTTTCCCGAACAGTCAATTGATTTTCTGAAAGATATTCGGATCAATACCGCCAAAAGATGGCCTACTCCGATTATGCTATCCCAGTTCACCGAAGTCACCGGTTTGAAATCATATCCTGAATTCCTGCAAAAGGAAGTGCAGGACACCATGCTCAATGTGTATTCAAACGGTGAGATCAACTATGTAATCAAAGGAGTGCACGCGAAAGTTTCGGTAACCTGGAACTATAAGGCTCCTGAAGGAACAGGCGATACACATTATTCAATCATGCGCGGAACCAAAGCCAATTTAATAATTAGACAGGGAAAAGATCAGAATTACAAACCGATATTATATATTGAGCCGTTAATAAAAGATCCTGGATTTTCACCAGTAGTGGATTCGGCAATGATTGTCATTCAGAAGACTTATCCCGGAATTACCGCAGTAAATGAAGGATCAGTCTGGAAAGTAAACATACCCGATCAGTATAAAATAAGCCATGAAGATCATTTTGCCCAGGTGATGCAACGTTTCCTGGAATACCTGAAAAACGGCAACATGCCTGCCTGGGAAGTACCCAATATGTTGGCCAAATACTATACCACAACAAGGGCATTTGAAATGGCATCGCAAAAATAAGTTAACCGAGTTTTGCGACGCCCGGCAACATGATTACAATTATTTTGGGCCAGCGATGCCAGATTGATGTCCCTGGAATATAATTAATCAGTTGGTTAATCTGGCCAAACCGGTCAGCCATGCTGCACTATGTGGTATCCAGTCTTCATCGGTAAGCGAAAACGGACCATCATTTTCTTTTTTTGGCTCTGTATCGTAAACGAACTGTTTTCCTGTAGAAAAACCATTGCAGATCACACCCCTTGTCTGAAACCAGGTTCCGGCCCAGTAATTACCCACGCCACACATCATGCTTGCCGGAAGGGCAACTCCTTCGGGTATATCATCACTGAAGATTACGCAGGCTTTAAGATTTTCCTTTGTAACCCCTGAATTTAAACCCGCCAGCCACTGCAGGTTTCCATACGCTATATCTTTTAATTTGGGTTCTTTAAACAGTTTGGATAGTTCAAGTGCCAGGGCAGCTGTATAACCGTAAATGGCGTTGGTACCGTGAAAAGTTCCGCAGAACCATACAGGACCTTCAGATCCGAAAATGCCCTGCGGCACCAGGAAGAAAGGATTCTCTTCACAGGAAGGGATTAAGTAACCGTATGTGAATTTTTTCAGCGTTTCAGTCCATTTTGCGGCATCTTCATGATCAGGCCATAACGAAAGCATATCAACCAGGGGCATCAGGTAATTCGGGTATATGCCCCCGATATCGGCTCCGAACTGGTTGTTCACAATGCCATGTATCCACGACTTTTCACTGTGAGCCATGGTTGTGTACTCCAGGAAGTGGCCAAAAAAGCTGTTCTCCGGTTTTTCTTGCGGTATTTGCCTGGCCATTACCTGCCTGGCGAATTCGATTGCCCGGGATTTTGCAGGTTCATTTCCGGTTTTGAATTGCTCGATGGACGCCCAGCAAAGACTCACCAGGTCGCGGGTTTGCCATTCATTATCAGGGATTATTACATCCTCAGCCAGGCCCCGCTGGAAACGGCTTAAGCCCAGGTCGCCGAGAGGTTTTGCAGTAGTAGTTAGCCAGTTGTAAGCAGCCAGGGCGGTTTCCCTGTATTTCTTTATGCGGTCCCTGAATTCCCCCGGAAGCAAAACGGTCGCCCTGCTGAGGGCTATGACTGCCTTAACTGCGTCATTGGGCAGAACATCTTTTTCGTGCCCGTGCAGATCATGCGACATGGAACCTGGAGGAAAACCCAGTGCGTGTGCCTTATCCTGCAGCATGACCAGGTAATCGCACCCTACAGTAATTTGTTTATATAACCGGTCCTTAAAGGACTGATTGAATCGATCGCCTTGGAGGATCAGCAGTTCTTCGAGTGCAATAACCATGGCGCTCTGCGCCGGGCTTTCCACCCAAAGGGTACCGGCATCCTGCCAGCCTGCCCCCACTTTGGTAAAGTGCACACGCCGCTCCAGCATATCCAGGGCAGCCAGCTCAAATGTTTGATCCCATAGTATCCCGGAACCTACTTTCAATCCCTTTGCCTCGAAAACAATCTGTCCCTGGTCATGAATCTCGATATTCCACTCACCGGGTTCCTGCATAGGTGCAAATTCAGCTATCCACCAATGGCTCTTCCAGGTATCCCCATGGTAAACACAGGTGGTTTCAATTTTTTTTCCTTCTGAAACCGGTATTAATTTACATAACGCTTTATCCGAAAGGTTCTCCCTTTTTGGTAAACGAACGATAACCCGAACCGGCCATCCCGTATCATAACCGATTTGAGAGAACAGGAGTCCGGCCACACCATCAGCAGGCAAATAGTCCGCCCCATGAAATACAGGGAAAGGATCATCCGCATCTGTTCCGGTGGTTTTTCTGTTGCAGGAGGCAAGGGCAGATGAGCTTAATACACCCGCTGACACAAGTGCTGTGGATTTAACAAAATTTCTTCGGGAAAGACTGTTGTTTTTCATTGAAAAAAGATAACTGTATTGGATTGGTTAACATGGTCAACAGATCCAATATACTACTTTTTTAAATAGGAGGGGCTCCCGGTTTTGTTGCTAGCTTCCTTTAGCATGGTTCAGGTGGGTAAAAGAGTTGTAAATTTGAAAAAATAAAGTAAATTGGTAATTATAGAATGTAAACTCTCATGAAAAAAAGCATATTCATTATTTTATTACTGACCGTACCCTTCTTTTTATTTGCACAGAAACCAAACTATCTGGCCGGAATACAACTTTCGCCAACCCTTAATATGCTAAAGGGTAATTCCGTTACAAATGAATATGATGCAAAATTGGATTTTTCAGGAGGGTTTTCTTTCGAATACCCTGTCACGTCTAATTTTTATTTAAAAACTGCCCTGGGTTATGAAAGAAAAGGAGCCAAAACAACTATAGTTTTATTGGATGAATATTCAATGATTGTGGGACATCAGCATGTAAAATTCAATTTTAACTATCTTGTATTACCTGTTTTGGTTACTTTATATACTAATGGTAAAATTAAATTGTATGTAAATTCAGGGCCTTATTTTGGTTTTCTGCTTAACCAGAATATTTATTATTCTGCCGTGGGAGAGCATCCTGAATTCGAAGCTGATTACACTGATTATACCAGAAGAATAGATTGGGGTTTATCGGTAGGTTTTGGAATACAACTTCCTATAAAGAATAACATCTTATTCGAAACAGGATTAACCGGCGATTTCGGCCTCACAAATACCTCAAAGAGTGAATTGTTATATAGTGGTTCAATAAGACCAAACTCATTCGGGCTGCAATTTGGAATTAAATATAATTCATTCAAACTCAAATGAAATCAAAATCACAAATTATTGGAATCTGCCTCGTCATTATTTATTGATTCCGGTCTGATACCAATTCTAACGAAAGCATTGTCACTAAAAGTTTATGAGAGGCATAAGCAATTAAACCTGTATGTGAAATTTACAATCAAAATCGGCTTTTATAAAACATGAAAGAAAAGGTTATCTCTTTAGTCAATATCGGATTTGCAGTATTTTTTTCTATTAACTGCCATTCACAAGTACCCGTTTTAACCCCCGTAATCGAAAAGCGAATCCAACAGGTTGAAAACAACCTTCTGAGTTGGGTACAAACCCGTGATACCCTTAAATGGTCTCTTGAATCACGGATGCGACAATACAATGTCGCGGGGCTGAGCATTGCAGTGATCAATGATAATAAAATCGAATGGGCAAAAGGATACGGGTGGGCGGATATTGCAGAGAAACGTCCTGTGACAACCGAAACACTCTTCCAGGCTGCCTCAATCAGCAAATCACTGAATAGCCTTGGTGTACTGGCCCTGGTCCAGGATAAAAAACTCTCTCTTGACGCGGATATTAACGATTACCTGAAAACATGGAAATTTCCGTATGACACAAAATCGAATAATAAAAAAATTACAATTGCCAACCTGCTGAGTCATACTGCCGGGTTATCGGTTCACGGGTTTCCGGGGTATGCTGTAACGGATCAATTACCATCGCTGGTTGATATCCTTGACGGCAAGAAACCTTGTAATACCCAATCGGTTCGCAGTGTGTTCGAACCGGGATTAAGGTTCCAGTATTCAGGCGGGGGTATTGAAATTCTGCAGGCAGTTGTAACGGATGTTACCGGTGAACCTTACGATAAATATATGGCTGATCATGTACTTGTCCCTTTGAACATGAAAAACAGTTTTTATACTCAACCTCCCCCATTCATAAAAAAAGTAAACCTGGCAACAGGCTATCGCAATGATGGAAAAGAGATTGAAGGGAAATATCATGTATATCCTGAGCAGGCTGCGGCCGGGTTGTGGACCAATCCGATTGACCTGTGTAAATATATACTGGACACTCAAAATTCACTGCATGGAAAAAAAGGGAAGGTCCTGACTTCCGAAATGACAAAACTGAGACTAACACCTTATGATGGTATGCAGGCTGGTTTCGGAGTATTTATAGAAAAACACGGAAACGGCACCTACTTCACCCATTCAGGAGGCAATGAAGGATTCCGGTGCGTTTACATTGCCAGCATGGATGAAGGAAAAGGGCTGGTCGTTATGTTGAATTCGGATAACGGTAATATTCTGAATAAAATAATGAACAGTGTGGCTACCGTATATGACTGGAAAAACTTTTACAACCCGGTTACCAAAGAGGTAATCAGTTTAGCGGATTCAATAAAGAATACTTATACCGGGCGGTATGAGCTCCAGGGCATACCCGTGACCATTGCAGCGGAAGACGGTCAAATGATGCTCGATTACAGGAACATGAAAGTTCAAATGTTCTTTGTATCTCCTACCGAGTTTTTTATGACCGAACTTCAAGGCAATAACCGGTTCATCATAAACTCCGCCGGAAAGGTCACCGGGTTTTTCATCAACGGAAATACCCTGGTGAAAAAAGTTAAGTAAAAAGTCAAATATAACTATTTGACTACCATACCTCACAGACCCATAATTAACCTGGCCACTCTTCGCAGCCACCTGACCGAACACAACTCCAGATTTTCTGTTGGTAATATCATCAACAAAAAATCTGTGATATGAAACCTAATCATTTGATTGCCTTATTATTCTGTCTGATATGCACTGTAAGTCTTGCAACTGCACAGGACAACAGAGAATCAGAAATCAGAAGGCTGGAAAATCTTGAAAGAGAGTCTGTGCTGAAAAGTGATTCATCGAAACTTTTTGACCAACTCTGGTCGCCCGACATGGTAATAAACACCCCGGCCAATGTTGTAGGAACTGTTGAAGGCACAAAAGCATTACTACGGTCTGGTGCCCTGAATTATTTATCCTTTGAAAGAAACATAGAAAAAATCACTTTTAACAACAACATCGCCATTGTAATGGGCGAAGAAAAAGTTAGGCCTCAGGGTAAACAACTCCATGCAGGCAAACTGGTAACTCGGAGATTTACAAACATCTGGATGTATACCAATAATAATTGGAGTATAATTGCACGACAGGCGACAATTATTAAAATTGAATAGAATGACATCGAATGAAATTGCCGGATACCGGATGGTAAATCAACAACTGGCCGGTACACAAATACAATCTGCTCCGGAAATGGTAAAATGGTTCGGTGCCGTGCAGGGTCAGGAATACGAACAAACAAAATGGGGCCTCGGTTTACGCTTGCCCAACCTGAAAGAATCCCAAATTGAAAATGAACTTAATGACGGTAAAATACTGCGCACTCATTTGCTTAGGCCCACCTGGCATTTTGTCCACCCCGAGGACATCAGATGGCTTCTCAAAATTACTGCGCCCGGAATACAAAGAATTAATGCCTTTATGTACCGTCAAACGGAGTTAGACGAGAAAATTTTCAATCGCTGTAATGATATTCTGATTGCTTTGTTACAGGGTGGCAATCAACACACCCGTAATGAAATTAACGAAGAATTTAAAAAGCATAACATCATAGCAGCCGGACCCCGGTTGAGTTGTATAATGATGAATGCAGAACTGGAGGGGATCATTTGCAGTGGCGCAAGAAAGGGTAACCAGTTTACTTATGCCCTGATCGATGAAAGGATTAACCCTGCAAAACAATTAAATACTGAAGAAGCGTTGGCAGAAATAACAAGGAGATATTTCATGAGCAGGAGTCCTGCTTCAGCAACTGATTTTTCGATTTGGTCGGGATTAACAATGAAGGAATGCCGGAGAGGGATTGAAATGCAGGGAAAAAGCCTACAAAAAATAAATGGTGAAGGAGGATCGTATTTTGCATTCGATTTGAATTCACTGGCCAAACCGGCAGAAGAAATATTTCTTCTACCTACTTACGATGAATACATAATGGGCTACAAAAACAGGGATGCTATATTTTCTTTGGAGAATTCTCCCAAAGTACGTCCCGATTTAAAGTTCATCTCTATGATTATTTACATGGGACAGGTTATCGGAACATGGAAAAGAGTGTTAAAAATAAAGGAAGTAGATTTGCGTTATAGTTTTTTTAAACAATTGAATACTAAAAAGTTAATTGCATTAAAAAAAGCAATAATCCGGTTTGAAGAGTTTTATGGTATGAGAGTGGCAGTGACAGATTTCAAAGCAATTTAAACACAGTTTGCGGCTCTTAAATGTCGATAGTTATTTCTTTTGTATTTATAAAAAGTATATTTTACTTTTATAGAGCATTTGGATTAATTATTGATAAAAACCACACAATATGATTAATAAACTTATAAACCTGACTAAATCAGCCTTTGTGGCTTCGATGCTTTTATTTTCAATATCTGCCAAAGCGCAGGACGGAACGATATATCCGCTTGAAGCGCCTGAAGAGCCGAATGCAATTCCGCTGGGCACCGGCGGTGTTGAAAACCAGCCCGCACCTGAAACATGGTTTCGTCAATGGGGAGATCCGATGGCCCGGAACATCTCGAAAGCAACACTTACCCCTTTCCTGCCTGCCGCCGGCAAGGCAAACGGTGCAGCCGTGATTGTTGCACCCGGTGGTGGTTTCAGGTGGCTGTCGATGGGAAATGAAGGATGGGAAGTTGCACAAGCCCTCGCTGATAAAGGAATTGCAGCCTTTGTGCTCAAGTACAGGCTGCAACCGACACCTGAATCGCTTGATGATTTTAAGAAATCGATGGAGCGCACCTTCACTGCTGCAGCTGACACTTCTTCAGCAGCGCGGAGAAATGCGGCCCGCTGGGACCTGTCCGATCAACTCGAAGATGCCGAGGCAGCCTATACGCTGATTGTTAAAAGAGCCGCGGAATGGGGTGTTGATACATCACGCCTGGGTATGATCGGATTTTCGGCTGGCGCCGGCCTTACCATGTACTGCACATTGAACTCGAAGGCAATGGAACTCGATTTTATAGGTCCGATCTATGGCGGAATGGGTCCGGTGGAAGTGCCAAAGAACGCTCCTCCCATGTTCAATGTCATTGCCAGTGATGATTTTCTGTTTCGTGGTCAGTTTGGCGTGATCAAATCATGGTTCGATGCAGGACGTCCGGTGGAATTTCACCTCTACCAGAATGGCGGCCATGGATTCGGACTCGGAAATCCCGATCGCACAAGCAACCGCTGGTTTGATGCATTTGTGTATTGGCTGGAAGTGAACAAGTTTTTATCTGCCAAGTAGTCTGTCTTTTTTAAACAAAGTGGTTTCACAAAGTCACACACTAATCGTACGGTGAGTTTAAACTAATCACTACCTCATTACCCTTTTTATTGATTTGAAGGACTCCCCCGCCCTGTGGTAAAGGTGTCCATAAATATCCGGAGGTCGAATCCGATTCATTAACGACAAGGCCATTAACTGAAATATGATGTGGCTTATTTATAAGACGCAGCATTTCCGAAGAGGCCATGTCGAATGTCTTGTATTTTATTTCACCGGGTGAATAGATGATGAAAGAGATCACTGAAGTAGTGGCAAGCAACCTGTTTTTAAGGGCGGGAGCCAGATCGGGTCTTGCAGCCATTGCCCTGAGGTAGTGCCTTACATAATCGCCATAACCATCGGTAAGCCAGATATCATCGCGGATATACCGGTTACGGCCGTCATCAGCAACGGTATATGTGGCCCAGTTGAGCGTGCGGATGGCATTTTGGGTATAGGATGTATCTCCTGATAATTTCGCATACAGCAGTTCAACAGATGCCTGTCTTGATGAATGACTGTTTCCGGGCACACGGTAGACGGTTTGTTCGTTCATGACCACCACACCATATTTTTCGTATTCATGGTTTCCCAGTTCTTTATAAGTCCAGTCGATGATTCCTTTTACATCTGACTGCCACTGCGGAAACAACTGGCGGTGCTGCAGGATGAACATGGCAAAAGTAATTGCATTTGTTTGTGTATTGCTCCATCCGGGGATATCTTCAAAGAAGGGTCCCCATTTATTCGTTTTCAGCGGCCATGATTTCATCCAGTTCAGCAGCAGATTGAATGAATTCTCATAGTACACTTTTTTCGCGGGATCGAGCTTCATAAGCTCTTCATACATCATTATCGTGCCGGTCCAGTTGGCGGTATACAATGCCGGCTGTACCTTCTTCCCGCTTCCTCCATTATCCATGAGCGAACCGGTTTCACCTGTCCGCGCATTCACCCTGAATGGCAATGGTGAACGGAGGCTGTCGCCGGGGTTCATCTTTTTCATCAGGGTTTCGGCTATTCTTTTCGCTGCTTCCAGGTATTTCGAATCGCCGGTAACTTTATAAAGCGAAATCAGTTCGTAACCGAATGAGCCGGCTTTGTCCGGCTGGGTAATGAATTTCCCGTTCCGCATATCACCGTCATACACACCTGAATGGATTACCGTGTTATAAGGATAAGGGATCGACGGCCAGGCGTCGGTTTCCGATGAAAGTGACCTTGCCAGGTAAGTATCCGCAATATATTTCAAATTTTCCTTAACTGACGTATCCCCGGTATAGGCATACAAAAGGGCCCAGGATGAAAGTGCCATATTTACCTGGTCACCGCCCAGGCCCCTTGAATCGTGTTCAGGTTTCCACACCTGGTGATTCATGTAATATTTGAGGCCGTTTGAATCGGTTTCCATATTCTTCCAGAAGTTCCATACCAGCATCAGTACCGTATCGTATGAAGCGCCTTTGTCTGCAGAAAACCACGGAAGGATAGAACCATCGTCTTTATTGATCCTCACGGTATGGTACTGGATGGTATCACTAACGAGGATGGTATCATTGGCCAAACGGTTCAGTCCGGACTCGTTCCGGCATGAGGAAATGCATACCAACAATACCGGTATAACCATTGAAAATAAAAACTTCATGGTATTCAAAAATTGTTAAAGTTCCATTTCCCCCTGTATGGCCGTGTTCTCATCAGGTTGGCGTACTCATCTCCTGTGAATTCTTCCTTCTTCGGATCCCATTTAAGGGTTCGCTGAAGTTCGTAGCCTATATTTACAATGTTGCATAGCGAAGCTGTCCGGTGACCGGTTTCCACATCCGATACAGGTTTTGTACGGTTTTTAACAGCATTGATCCAGTCCTGGTAATGATTGTCGCTGAAATATACTCTCTTGTCAGTTGATTTCAGGTCGGCTTTCGCCAATGCCTTGTCAGGATATGTACGCAAAAATTCCCTGCTGACTTCTATCCTTCCGGTAGTTCCTACAAACTGAACAGCATTGTCCTCGCCCCAGTTTTTATGGTTCACAACAACGCCGTTTTCATATTTCATGGACAGGCCATATACTGCGGGCACATCGGGAGGGATGAATTCAACCGGACCTGATTCATCCATATCCATCGCCCACTGGGCAATATCAAACATATGGGCACCCCAGTCGGTAATCAGTCCACCGCCGAAATCACGATAACCTCTCCACCATGCCCAGTTATCATCACCGAACAAGGGAGCAAGTGTAGGATTCCATCCCCGGTATAAAGATGGCCCTACCCATTCATTCCAGTCGAGTTCACCAGGAGGAGTAAGTTCAGGCAGACTGCACTGTTTAACAGGTTCACCCACATTCACGTTGATCTCCTTGATTTCACCTATGTAGCCGTTACGCACCAGTTCCACGGCATGCCGGAAGTCGCGCCATGAGCGCTGCATATTACCTGTCTGAAATACCCTGTTGTATTTTCTTGTGGCATTCACCATAGCACGTCCTTCGGCAATGGTTAGCGCCATAGGCTTCTCACAGTAAATATCTTTTCCTGCTGCTGCTGCATCCACGGCCACCTGGGCGTGCCAGTGATCAGGTGTGGCGATTACAACAGCATCAATATCTTTCCGGGTAAGCAATTCACGGTAGTACTTGTATGCATCAACGGGTGCAGAGTAGTTCTTTCCCTTATTCCTTTTCTCAGCTTCGGATTTGAAAAAGGCCAGTTTTTTCTTATCCACATCGCAACAGGCTAATACAACAGTTTCCTTACATCCGTCGATATACTCGAGCAATCCGCCTGCCTGCTTGCCTGTTCCGATATACCCCAGTGAAATCCGGTCGCTCGCTGCTATAAACCCTTTTCCTCCCAGTACATCACGTGGTATAATAGTAAAAGCCAGCGCAGCAGAGGCTGTATTTCCAAGAAATTGGCGGCGGTTGATCGTATGTTTCATAAATAGAAGTTTAATGGATTGCTTTTCTAAATTAGGAAAATAATCACCAATACCTCTATCTAAAGTGGAGAATCTATCAGCATAAATTGTAATTTTAGGGATTCAGAGTTTTAAACGTTCAGAAGTTTAAAGGTTTTAAGGTTTAGATGTTTAAAAGAAAAGATCAGGGATTTAAAGTATGTAACCATAAAGACTAAATATTGCAAAATCTCTTAGGCCTTAAATTCCTTATAACTTAATTGCTATAACTAACAGACTAAATATGAAAACCATTTACCGCCTCACAACATTACCGCTATTTCTTTTTATCTGCTTTATTTCCTTTTCCCAGGAATATACCCTTCCGCTATATACCGGACCCATTCCCGATTCAAAACCAGGTACAGGAAAAGAACAGGTTGAAAAGAATGATATAACATTAATCAGAAATGTCCAGGTACCTGACATAGCCGTTTACCTTCCCACAAAAAAGTTTGCAACCGGACAGGCAGTTGTGATTTGCCCTGGTGGCGGATATTGGGTTCTGGCCTATGATTATGAAGGTTCGGATATTGCGCGATACCTGAATACTATTGGTGTTGCAGCCATTGTTCTGAAATACCGTCTGCCGACATATGGCAATACGGTTATACCTCACAAGGCGCCTTTGATGGACGCACAAAGAGCCATGAGGATTGTGCGTTTCAATGCAAAAAAATGGAATATTGACCCTTCTAAAATAGGGATCATGGGCTTTTCAGCCGGAGGACACCTTGCTTCCACGCTGGGTACCCACTTCGATTACGGGAATACTGCCGCAACTGACAGCATTGAAAAGATGAGTTGCAGACCCGATTTTATGATCCTGATGTACCCGGTAATTACATTTACTGACAGCGCAATGCACACGGGTTCACGCGATGCGTTACTTCAGAAGGACGCGACTCCTGAACTGGCCCGGTATTATTCAAATGAACTGCAGGTTAAAAAAGATACACCACCGGCATTTTTTGTCCATGCAAACGATGATTCCGGTGTTCCGGTTGAAAATACGCTGATGATGTACAAAGCTCTCAGGGCAAATCATATTCCTGCCGAACTGCATATCCTCTCAGAGGGCGAGCACGGATTCGGACTCGCCACTAACAATGAACATGTGTCTTCCTGGACTGAAAGTCTGAGGCTGTGGCTCAAATGGCTGAATGATAGAAAGCCTTGATCCAAGCGTCAATGCGAGTAACCAATCCTATTTTTAAGATCACCAAATGAAATGACAACAGGTAGATAATCTGTAAATTATATTATTGGGGCTATCCGCCCCAAGCCCTGAGTCACTTTTTTTCTGCAGCAAAAAAAAGTGACCAAAAAATGCCGCCGCTGCTGAAAAAATCGCTAAAAATTAATTCACTGTGCTAAAAGAAAAGAACTCGCCCGCAGGTATCGGGCTCAAACATCTTTTCTTTCTTAACGCTTCGTGAATTAATTTTCTTAACGCGTTTTTTCAGAGGCGGGGCTTCACGGTCCATTAGCGTTTTACTTAATGGTAGCCAAACGGATAGCTAATCAGGTAGTACTATTTTTCAATGGAGTCAAACTGAAGGCAAGCCTTCAGCCATTCGTGTAATTAGTTTAATATTTTGATTTCGTCTTTAATTAGTACATTCGTGGTTATAAAATTGGATATCTGTGGTTTAATAGGAGCGTATATTAATTCACAATTATAGCACGATTCAATGTCGACGAAGCAATCTGCCCGCACAGGCAATCCTTCCTTCCAGTGCGGGCAGATTGCTTCGTCGACATATACCCTTATTCTGAAGACATACCTGCCTTAAAAATTTCATCCTATTTCATACCTTGATACTACTTTTACTTAAAAACTATCAATGATGAAAAGAACATTACTATTGGCTGCATTACTGATAATTGGCATATCCCTTTTTGCACAGGGCGGCCCGCCTAAGATTGTTTCTCCTGAAATGCAAGGTGACTCAATCACATTCCGTTTTCGTGCTCCCAAAGCCATTAAGGTGGAATTGAACGGCGATTTTCTGCCAACAAAACCCACAAAAACAAATTTCGGGACATTTAATATGCCCGTTCCTGTGGAAATGAAGGAAGGAAATGAAGGAGTCTGGGAATATTCTGTTCATAACGTGGCGCCTGATTTTTATACGTATTCATTCACAGTAGACGGAATCCGCATGCTCGATCCGAACAACCTCCGGGTTGTCCGTGACGGACAGAACATGTCAAGCCTTATCATAGTTCCCGGTGAAAAAAGCAACCTGTACCTTGAAGCCAAAGAAAAGAAAGGAACCCTTTCGAAGGTATGGTATCCGTCCCCGGCTTTTGGTGCCAACAGAAGGATGTATGTTTACACTCCCTATGGATATGAAACATCCGGTAAGAAATACCCTGTTTTCTACCTGCAGCATGGTGGCGGCGGAGATGAAGATGCATGGACAACGCTCGGACGGGCATGCCAGATCCTTGATAACCTGATTGCCCAGGGAAAAGCTGTGCCCATGATTGTGGTGATGCCCAATGCAAGTCCCAACCAGTTTGCAGCTCCCGATGTGATGGATCCGATACCCGGCCCCTCACTTTTCCAGCAGGACCGTACATCTGATGCATTTCATTCAGGCGGTCCTTATGTAAAAAGCCTGGTTGAAGACATAATTCCTTATGTTGAATCGCATTACCGCGTAGTAAAAAGTAAAGATGCCAGGGCATTGGCCGGACTTTCGATGGGTGGAATATACACCCTTTATGCCACAGCACGCTATCCCGATTTGTTCGGATACATAGGTGTGCTGAGTATGGGTTTCACGCCTGACCGCGACCCGGTAAAAGAATTGACCCCGGTTAAAAATGCCGGTTACAAACTGTATTTTGTGGGATGCGGTGAATCGGATTTTGCGTATGATAATACAAAACGATTATTAAAAGGACTTGATGACCTGGGAATGAAGTATACCAACTTTGATAAAGTAGGTGGTCATACCTGGGACACCTGGAGAGTATGCCTTAAGGAATTAGCACCTATGCTGTTCAGATAAGTCAATAGAACTCCGGGGTTGCATTAATTACTTTGATTCCCAGTATATCACCATTCCGGACCGGGGTGGAATGGTGATATCGTCCAATTTAACCATATTGCCGTTGATTGCCATAGCGGAAAGATTAAATTCACCGCTTTCGCACCGGTAAATTCGAATATTCTTATTTGAAACCGGTAGGTTGCTGCATGTAAATTCCACATTTTCAGCATCAGGAGAGGTATTGTAACAATAAACAAAGTGCATGTCATTGCATGACAGGCCATACGTTTGCAGATCTTTGCTACCTCCTGAAACTTCAAACGACTTAAAATCATCACCACAGCAACTTAGAAGCGTATCTGAAAATGTTCTCACATTTTTGAAATATTCCATCATTCCCCTGTTTTCGAAAAACTCCCACCACCAGCTCATGGGCAGAACCGGCGTGGGTGAAAACATACCAAGCCACAATCCCCTTCTGAAATCATCATCCATGTTATCGGCAAAATCATTGAAATTTTTACTCCAGTCCCATTCATAACCGAACTCCCCTATGATGTAGGGCTTCCTGAATTCCCCGGAGTATTGTCGAAGAGTTGCAGGAATAGCATCCGTATTCTTATAAATATGCTTTTGATTCACATCCAGGTATGGCAGGTCATTCATTCCTTTCACATCCCTGTGTGAAATACTGGTTGTGACAATGTGACCATACGGGTCAATTTCATGCAGGTATGTGCTCATTTCATTATGCCAGGCGGTAATGACCGAATCCGGGATTCTGTCTTCCGGTTTTCCCTGGTACATCACATTATCAATTTCATTGAAAAATTCCCAGGCACCGATCGAAGGACTATAACCAAACCGGGCAACCATAAACCGGAGTTTGTTTTTATACTGTGCTTTTGCAGCCGGAAGCGTGAAAAACTCAAGCGGAGTTTTAGCATAGCCTCCGTTTTTAACATTGTAATTATTCATTTCCCAGGCATCACTGCCAAAACCGGCATGACTTTCAAGGGCAAGCATCATGTAAATACCCAGGGAATCACAAAGCTGTGTCAGCCTGTCCATCCGTTTAATCGCACTCTCATTATAGGGCGAAACCGAATTTGTGTACCTCCTGTTGTTCTTAACAGCTTTCCAGTCCACAGGCAAATTCCAGTAAATCATCCAGGTGCGGAAGAAGTTTCCGCCGTTTGCCGCCAGCTTTTTAAGCATGAAATCGTAGTTATAACGCGGATTCTCATGCAGGTTTTCGAAAAATTTTGAATCATCGCTGTCACGTGATTCCCAGCCAATGTTTTCACCTATACCCCTGAAGAGTTTTCCGTTATCAAACTTAAAGGTCCAGTAATTATTTACATGTAAAAATCCGTTTTTATCAGAAGGAGCCACAGTGAATTCCTTTGGTTCAGTTTTGCCGCCGGAAACAGTTCCTTTTAAAAGTTCAAAGCGGAATCGATAATTCCCTTTTTCTGCCGGAGCAAAGCGGGCCTTCCAAACCGAAGTTTCACCGCTTTCAACCGACTCATAATAACACGGAAGCGTTAATGATTTTCCCGACGGAGTGGAGATCAGCATATTAAGTGCTACATCCGACTGATCATATGGGTTATTCCATGATGCCTCAAGATGAATCGTCCATTCACACATACTATATTGCGAAGCGGATTTACCGGAAGGTATCACCTTACGAATTTGGGCCGGGGAACTGAAGAATATTCCAATTCCCATTGTAAACAGCAGAATCAGTCGGGTATGTTTCATAATGACTTATTTTATAACAAATGTAATAATAACACCAGCTATATTTAAATTTGAATACTTTCTGACAACTAATATAATTACAATGAAGAGACAGCTGATTTGCCTGGTAACAGTGCTATTCCTGGTTCAAACACAGGCACAGGATTATCAGAAAATTAAAATTTCAACCGACATTGAATTGATTAAAATTTCAGAAAACGCTTATGTGCATGTTACATTTGGAAGCTTACAGGGTTATGGAAGGTTCGGTTCGAACGGATTAATTTACGTGGATAAGGGAAAAGCATTTCTTTTTGACACACCCATTACAGATTCCCTGACGAGGGAGTTGGTCACCTGGCTCAGGGATTCATTGCAAATCAATATCGTCGGCTTTGTTCCGAATCACTGGCACAACGACTGCACAGGAGGACTGGGTTATTTGAAAAGCATAGGTGTTGAAACCTGGGCAAATCAACGAACAATCGACATTGCGAAGTCGAAAGGATTGCCGGTGCCGGAACATGGGTTCACCGATTCACTGACACTAAAATTGAATGACAGAACAATTAAATGCTATTATTTTGGACCTGCGCATTCAAGAGATAACATTGTAGTATGGTTACCGGAGGAAAAAATACTATTTCCCGGTTGCATGGTGAAGGAGATGAATTCGCAAAACCTGGGAAATACAGCAGATGGCGATTTAAACGAGTATGCCGGTACAATTCATAAAGTGATTAATAAATTCCCAACGGCACGCATAGTAATTCCGGGACACGGACAGATCGGAGGTATGGAATTACTTAGGCATACAAAGGAATTGGCGGAATAGGTCTGTTAGTCTGTTAGCAAAACTTCTTAAATCGTAAATCAGTGTTCGGTGTTCGGTGTTTTTGTTAGCATTTAAGTAATAAGGTATTTAGGCCTAAGAGATTGTCGTTTTATACTTTTTAAATCATAAATCAGTGTTGAGAGTTCGGTGTAAAGTATGTGGGACCAAAGCGTCAATAGGACTAGTAGGACCCACCGGTAGTATCCAGTATCCAGTATCCAGTATCCGCTATTCATCATCCAGTATTCAGTCGATCTTCTTAAATCGGCGTTCGTTATGTTATTATATCACTTTACCCCGGCCTGAAGGCCGGGGCTACTGAAGGCATTCTTTTTTTAATTACTTTTATTCGGTATAAACACTTCAAACCATGAAATCAATAATAGCTTGTCTGCTCGTTTTAAACTTCGTTTCTACTTTCGCCCAGGTTACAGCTGTTAAACCGGATTCCGTTCAAACCATTGAAGGATTTAAAAATTTATACAGGTACCAGAATTTCTATATTGCCGGTCAGCCAAGTTATGAAGAACTGCAATGGTTGAAAGACAAGGGTGTAACCACGATAATAAATCTCAGAAGTGCTAAGGAAAATCAGGATTTTACGTCGGCTTCCTTCAATGAAGAAATCGTTGCCGGTCAGATGGGATTGAAATATTATTCGGTACCGGTAGATGGAATCAAAGAACATACTCCGGCAAAGCTGAAAGAATTGTCAGGCCTTTTATCCGATCAGCCGGTATTAATACATTGTGCAAGCGGAGGAAGGGCTACCAATTTCTTCATGGCGTACCTTGTAAAAAACAAAGGATATTCAATTGATAAGGCAGTAGAAATAGGTAAGAAGCTGAATTTTTCCTTCCCCCTTGAAAATTTGCTGGATACGAAGATTACAATGGAAGAAGAGCGTTAACAGTCAGAAGAGAATGAGGATTATTTTATCTGTGATCTGCATTTTTATCGCTGACTTCATAACCGCTCAGAAAGCAGTTTGGCAGCCACCTGCAGGACATGAGCAGATTGCCATCTGGCCGCGGAAAATACCCGATCTGCAACCGGTTGACGGGCCTGAATATATGCACCCGGGTGATAAGACAATTGCAAATATTCCTTACTTTTTAGTGGAGCAGGTCTCATCTCCTACAATAACCATTTATTCACCCAACATGAAAAACACCGGGACTGCAATAATTGTCTTCCCCGGTGGCGGATATAAAAGGCTTGCCATTGACCTGGAAGGTTCCGAAATATGTGAATGGCTGGCTTCGATTGGAATAACCGGAATTCTTTTAAAATACAGGGTGCCTTATTCCGGGCCCTATTATGATCCGGGGTGTAATTGTCAGAAAGATGCAATAGCGCCTATGGCATTGGAAGATGCACAGAGGGCACTGGGATTGGTACGTTATCATGCATCCGAATGGAATATTAACCCTCATAAAATAGGAGTGATCGGCTTTTCAGCAGGAGGACACCTTGTAGCGGATCTCAGTACGCATTATAACAAAAGACTATACCCGGTAATTGATTCAGCCGATTATACAAGTTGCAGGCCTGATTTTGGACTTGTTATTTACCCCGGCCATATGCTCGAAAAGACAACAAAGGAATTTCAGCTAAATCCCACCATACCGGTTACAAAAGATACACCCCCGATGTTCCTGTTGCAGGCCGTGGATGATCCGGTTGACACGGTTCAGAATTCCCTCGTATATTTTATTGCTCTGAAGAAAGCGGGAGTTCCCGTGGAATATCATTTATATCCTAAAGGGGGGCATGCCTTCGGTCTGAGAAAAACCGACATGCCGGTAACGGATTGGCCAAACCTGGCAGAAAAATGGTTGAAATCAATCGGGATTTATTAGTCTGCAGGTCTGTTGGTCTGCTGGTCTTCTGGTCCAATGGCCGATGTATATTTGATGACGTTGGTGTCAGGCTCTGCCATATCCAGCATCAAGAATATCTTCAAACCTCAAACCTCAAACTTCAAACATTTTTACTATCTTTCGTAAACACTGCCAGTCAAATAACTGCAGGCGGAAAGATAAACAGGTAGAGGAAATCGGTTGGACTGTCAGAAAAGTTACTTAAACAGGTAACACTATTTTAAATGTACTGCCATGACAATTAAAGGAAGTTATATTCGCCAGTTGCCGGTATGTAAGGGGAGAGGATTATATGGTTATTAAGGAATAAGCAATGTTCATGACACAACGTACTATTTTGATTTCAGCCCTGGTGGCCTTTACCATTGCTTCTGCTATTTCAGGACAGGATATTGATCCTTCCAACAGGTACCGCGATGCCTATAAACAATACCTGCAGTCCACCTGCCCGTTGCAGCAGGATTCTATCAAACACTTTGTTTATTTTTCCGCCGACAGGGAATTAATACATGATCATCCCTTTCTTGAAATCACAAGGTTTTCAGGGGCCCAAATTATGTATTCCTGGAAGAGACTTGAACCCGAAAGAGGTAAATATGATTTTTCAATTATCCGGGAAGATTACAATTATCTTTTGTCACATGGCAAAAAACTATTCATACAGCTTCAGGATGTAACATTTGATACCATGTATCGGGCAGTTCCGGATTACCTGTTGACTGAGGAATTTGACGGAGGTTGTGTTAAGTCGTATAATGACGACAGTGTGGCTGATGGCTGGGTGGCTAAGAGATGGAATGTTCAGGTCCGTGAGCGGTTCGCAATGCTCCTGCAAGCATTGGGAAAAGAATTTGACGGCAACATCGAAGGTATCAATTTGCAGGAAAGTGCTGTCGGGGTGCGCGAAGATACCGATACATCTTTTACACCGCAACGTTATTTCGAATGCTTAAAATTGAATATGCTTGCGTTAAAAAAAGCGTTCCCGAAATCGACCACCATGCAGTACGCCAATTTTATGCCCGGTGAATGGCTGCCCTGGGAAGACAAGGGATATTTACGATCGATTTATAAATACGGGCAGGAAATAGGTGTTGGACTGGGCGCACCAGATTTGATGGTGCAACGAAAAAGCCAGCTCAACCATACTATAGCCATGATGCATGAAGGCCATTTCACTGTACCCCTGGGAATTGCCATACAGGACGGGAATTATTCAGGCACAACAGGAGCCGATTCGGATTATAATGACAGGATGGAAAAGGACAAAAGCGGCCATAAGAATATCGTACCCTTAATGCATGCCTTTGCAAAAGATTTCATTCATGTAAAATACATGTTTTGGGTTTGCCAGGAACCATTTTTCAGTGATGATGTCATTCCGTGCTTAATGGAATAGTTTGTTTGAAATCGTCTGATATTGTTTGTTCTGAACCCAATCAGGACGTTTGTTGTTTACCTTGTATTCAAACCATTACAACCACCTGTATGAAAAAACTTTTCAGCACTCTCAGCATGCTGATTCTATCATTACATTTTTTATCAGCACAGAATCCCGAATTTGATTCGATACTTGCCAAAAAGTTGGGAGCGGATGAAATCGGAATGAAAATGTACGTGCTTGTTATCCTGAAAACCGGATCAGCACAAATAACGGATACTGCAATCCGCGCCGAGCTTTTCAGGGGCCATTTTGCCAATATCAATAAACTGGCCGCTGAAGGAAAAATGCTGACTGCCGGTCCTTTGGAAGAAAATGAGCAGCAATACAGGGGAATATTTCTTTTTAATGTCGGGGATATTAATGAAGCCAAAGAGCTGTTGAAAGGTGATCCTACCGTGGTGAATCATATTTTTGAACCGCTGTTTTTTGAACTGTACGGATCCGCGGCACTACAAGAGATTCCCGGAATTCATAGAAAAATACAGAAAACAGTATTTTAAGTTATCCAAATGGAACGGAAAGTTATACTTTATATCGCCTGCAGCCTCGATGGATTTATTGCAGCGCCGGGCGATAATCTTGATTTTCTTTCAATGGTTGAAAAACCAGGTGAAGACTACGGGTATGCTGAATTCATGAAAGGCATCGATACAGCCATTATGGGCAAACGGACGTATGACTGGGTGAAACAACATGCCCCTGAATATGTGCATGAAATCACCACGTATGTTTTTACAAGAACTCAAATGCGCGTGGAAGGAAATGTTATCTTTTACAACGGAGACCTTGCTGAACTTGCTGTCAAACTTAAATCAGAAAAAGGCAAAGATATTTTTTGTGAAGGCGGTGCCGTAGTTGCCAATATGCTGCTGAAACAAAACCTGATTGATGAATTCGTGATTGCCTGTATTCCGGTTATCCTTGGCAGTGGGGTCAGGTTGTTCGGAGATGACGGTCATTTACAAAATCTTGAATTGTGTTGGGTAAAACAATTCGATACCGGTTTGGTGCAAGTGAAGTATAGGAGAAAGATATTGGATACTTGATACTGGATGATACTGGATACAAAGACTGTTATTGCGAGTAACCACCCTTATTTATTAAGATCACCCAATGATATGACGATCAGTCGTTAATATCTGGATTTATTCTATCGGGGCTATCCGCCCCGAACCCTGAGTCACTTTTTTTCTGCAGCAAAAAAAAGTGACCAAAAAATGCCGCCGCTGCTGAAAAAATCGCTAAA
>DATGXG010000029.1 GCA_035299085.1 Bacteroidales bacterium
GGATCATTGATGAACTGAATAAAATCGTTGCCGCCCGAAAGCCATCCGAAGGATTCCTGTTGCTTGAACAAACCGGATTGCTTGAATTGATTTTTCCTGAGTTCCATAATCTCAAAGGGGTGGCGGTTATCGATAAGAGAGGGCATAAGGACAATTTCTACCATACCCTGCAGGTACTTGACAAAATATCAGGAATGTCAGATGACCTCTGGCTCCGTTGGGCTGCCATTATGCACGACATTGCAAAGCCGGTTACAAAAAAATTTGTAAAGGGTCATGGCTGGACTTTTCATGGTCATGAATTCATTGGTGCCAAAATGGTGCCGGAGATATTCAGACGGTTGCACCTTCCGCTGGGAACCAGCATGAAATACGTCCAGAAACTTGTACAACTCCACCTTAGGCCCATCGCGCTTGTTGAAGAGGAGGTTACCGATTCGGCAGTACGCAGGCTGCTTTTCGAAGCCGGTGATGATGTGGATGATCTGATGACTTTGTGCGAAGCGGATATCACTTCAAAAAACGATGAAAAAGTAAGGCAATACCTTTCTAATTTCCAGCTTGTACGGCAGAAAATGAAGGAGATCGAAGAGAAGGATGCTGTGCGAAATTTTCAGCCGCCTGTTGATGGGGAACTGATCATGAAGACATTTAATATAGGCCCCTGCCGTGAAGTAGGAATTATTAAAACCACAATAAAAGACGCAATTCTTGACGGAACCATCCACAACAACTTCGAAGAAGCGTATACGCTAATGATGAGTAAGGGAAGGGAATTGGGATTGAAGAAGAGTAGGGAGTAGGGAGTAGGGAGAAGGGAGTGCCAAAGTGCGTCATTGCTTCGTCGCATTACTTATTGACTATAATCAGAGATTTGTCCGGCTCCTCGCAATGACGATTGGTTTGTTATTCCAGTAAACTCATCAGTTCCTCCGTATCGCTTGTTTTAAACGGATTGTTGTTGTTTATAAAACTCTCGGCGAGGTGTGATTTCTTTTCCTGAAGAAGATGAATTTTTTCTTCAAGAGTGTCTTTTGTAATGAACCGGTATACAAACACTTTTTTCTTCTGTCCCATCCTGTGTGCCCTGCTCAGTGCCTGCTCTTCAACGGCCGGGTTCCACCAAGGATCAAGAATAAATACATAATCAGCCGATGTAAGATTTAACCCGAATCCTCCCGCTTTTATTGAAATGAAAAACAGGTGGACGTCCGGATCGTTCTGAAAGTTATTGATGACAGTTTCACGCTGTTGCTGCGGAGTTTCACCGGTAAGGAAAGCATAACGGATATTGTTTTCATCACAATACCTTGTATACAGTTCAAGATGTTTCACAAATGATGAAAATATAAGCGCTTTGTGACCTTCGGCAATCAGGTTGTGAATATTGTCGAGTATCACATCGTGCTTTCCTGAATCGTCATGATACATATCATCTATAAGCACCGGGTGATTGGCAACCTGGCGGAGTTTTGTAAGCGATTGAAGAATCATGAATGATGATTTTTCAATTCCCTGCTGCTTAATATTGTCAAGTATCAGGTTCCGGGCTTTTGATTTTTCGGTCTCATAAAATGCCTGCTGTGATTCCGACATTTCACAGAAAATCATTTGCTCGGTCATGGGTGGCAGCTCCCGGGTTACCTCACTTTTTGTCCTACGGAGGATAAAGGGTTTGATCAGCGTTTGCAATATGCGCGCCTGTTTTTCATCACTGCTCTTTTCAATGGGCATGACAAACTGGTTCCTGAAAAATTCAAAACTTCCGAGAAGTCCGGGATTCAGGAAATTCATCTGTGACCAGAGGTCCGTCAGCGAATTTTCTATTGGCGTACCTGTCAACACAAGTTTATGAGAAGAAGACAGGTTTACGATGGATTTGTAGGTTTTTGAATGAGGGTTTTTAATCACCTGGCTTTCATCCAGTATGATGTAAAGGAAATCATAACATTTCAGTGAATCCAAATCGTTGCGGATTAGTCCGTAGGATACGATAATCAGGTCGAACCGTTCGTAATAATACTGAAAGGGTTTCCTGTTCTGCCCTCCATAAAATCCGGTTTTCAGTTCAGGAGCGAAGCGTACTGCTTCATTGATCCAGTTATGCACAAGGGTGGAGGGTACAATGATGAGTGTGGGTTTTGCTTTTACAGTGGCAACATCCGGTGAATCGAATATGGTAAGCTGCCTCTCAAATCGGGAACTGGCAGGACCGCAATATCTTTTACGTTCATTGTTTACAACCTGCTGAACAAGCGCGAGGGTCTGAAGGGTTTTTCCAAGTCCCATATCATCTGCCAGGCATCCTCCGAAATCATTCAGGTATAATTTCCACATCCAGCTGAAGCCTTTTTTCTGGTAATCCCGGAGATCGGCCTGAATTTCATCAGGAACTGCCTGTTCCTCTAAAACAGCAGTTTCAAGCCATTTCTTTAGTTTGCCGGTGTATGAGCCTTCAATTCCTTTAAGGCTTTCTTTCAGCAATGGAAAGTGCTGCTTGTCGATCTGCAGCTGACCGCTGTTCTCCCGGGCAAAGGAGAATAGATCCTTAAACCGTGCAAACCACTCCTCGGGCAGAATCACAATTCTTCCATCGGGCAATTCAAATTCGCGTCTTCCTTCGAGTATATAAGCCCTGAACCTGATAAACGGTATTTCAAAATGATCGAGCTGAACCACTGCCTGGATATCAAACCAGTCGCTCTTGTTTTCCGATACCTTCAGCTTAAGCTCAACGTGTTTCAGGTAATAAGGATGCACCGGGCTTTGCTGAACTTCTATACCATTCCTTCCCAGTGACTCGGCATTAAAATTCAGCCAGTTCACCAGTTCATAGGTAACAAGGATATTGTCTGATTTTTTTAGGCGCAGGGGTGTAAAGGATGACGCATCCACATTGGCAAGGCCGAGTTCAAGCAAGGAAGAGATCACCTCATTTTCATATTCAGGATTGCGGTTAAGCCTTTTAAAATCGATTTCATCATCTTTTTCAGTAAGCGTTACAAGTAAATCCGATTTTTTCCCCGCATAATATTCAATTTTTTCACTGTATCGGAATCGCAGCATCAGAACGGGCAGACCTGAAATTCCGGTTTCAATCGATAACACCGGCTTCGGTTTTAAATGCAAATCGGTGACAGTGAAGCCTGAAGCATTTACCTTATACTTTTGAATAACCGTGGTGGCAAAAGTTTCAAGAAATTTGCGTTCAGTTTCCTTTCTAATGCTGATTGACTTTTTTTTGAAAAAAGGAAGCAGTTTCTTTCCATCTATATCATCAAACTGAAAAATCCTGTTCTCAAGCACAAGGCAGCAGGGATCATTGGTGAGTACAAATCCTTTTTTGCCTGTGAGACTGATACTTTCATCATTGTAACTGATCGTCAGAAAATACTGGATTCCTTCGCTGTTCCTTATAAAATTGAAAACCGCATCGGCAATGTCTTCCTGGAGCCACAGCCTGTCGGTATCGTAAATATTATTGTGCTGCTTTTTCTGGTATACCGGGATTTCAGTTCCCGAAAACAGTTCTATACAACGATTCAATCTTCTTTCAATATAGGGGCGAACCTGCGTTTCAAATAACTTCTCGTCAACCGAAGCCAGGAAATCCTGGGCACTGATCTTTTTTTTCGAAAACACTTTAAGAAGCTGGGTATCCGAATATTCTTCAATAATCTTTATGAGCCTGATTTCCTCAGGTTTAAGAAACAGTTCATATTGCTTCAGGTTAGCTATTGAAAGCCTGTCTGTTACTGTATAATACTCCCTGTTCTGGCTGAGCAGTATAACAACAGGGTTGAACAATGGTCCTAAAATTCGGTGGTTGGTAAGCGTTAACGCAAATTTCCCTTTCATACTACAAAAATGGATAAAAGAACCCTTTTGACGAAATTTTCTTCCATTTTACTTTTCAACAGGAACTAAACTACCCCACCTCGACGGGGTATATAATCCCTTCTAAAAGGTATGCCTGTTAAGGTTTACAAAGTTTCAAGCTTTTATAATTACGAACAGTAAATGATTTGGTGATAAAAGTTTGTCTATGAACAAATAAGCCTGAATTTTAACCCAAAAATGGGACCACCTCGACAGGGTGGGGGTACCCTGTCGAGGTGGGGTTGGGCCCAAACCTCAAACCGCAATTCTTTCTATATTTACATATGCGTTCATACATTAAAACATACCTGTTCCTGCTATTCCTGTTACCTTGCGGAGTAACGGACAGCCAGGAACTCCCTTATGCCCGGGAAATAGTTAATACGCTTGCCTCACCGGCATTTAAAGGCCGGGGTTATGTGCAAAACGGCAATAAAAAATCGGCAAACTATATCATTCAACAATACAAAAAATCAGGGCTGAAAGCTTTTCAAAACGACTACCGGCAGCCATTCGGAGTTTCGGTAAACACTTTTCCGGGCCGGATGATGGTTTCGATTGGTAATAAGCAACTGGTTGCCGGGAAAGATTATTTGGTTGACCCTGCCTCACCTTCTGCCAGGGGAAGCTTCGGCCTTTTTGTTATTTCAGGCAAGGAATTGACCGATAGCGTAAAACTGAAAAAAGCCATTGATGCCGGCAAAGGTAAATTTCTTGTCATTGATGACAGAGGCTCGGGATCATATACCCATGAAAATGCAGCAAGGGTTTCTGAAGCGCTACTGTATCTTAAAACCGGCAAGAACCTCAACCTTGCCGGGATAATCATTCATACCGCCGGAAAACTTACCTGGAGCATATCAGGTGTCCGGATTCCCCATCCGGTTATCGTCGTAGGTCCTGCAGTTGAGATTTCTGAAAATTCAATCCTCAGCCTGGATATTGAATCCGAATTGGGCCAATACACAACGGCGAACGTGGTCGGTTACCTGCCCGGAACCGCCGTTCCGGATTCATTCCTTGTTATCACGGCTCATTATGATCATCTGGGCAAAATGGGAAAAGACACGTATTTTCCGGGTGCCAATGATAACGCCAGCGGTGTGGCTATGATGCTGGCTCTTGCCCGGTATTTCAGCAGCCACCCTGCCCGGTATACTGTTGTTTTTATGGCATTCACAGGTGAAGAAGCCGGTCTCCTGGGATCCCTTTATTATGTGAATCACCCGTTTTTTGACCTCAGAAAAATACGGTTCCTTGTTAATTTCGATTTGGCAGGAACCGGGGATGACGGAATCAAAGTTGTTAACGGTACTGTTTTTCCCGGGCAGTTCAAATTGCTAAGGGATATAAACGATGGCAAAAACCTGCTGAAATCTGTGCAGGTAAGGGGTCCGGCCTGCAACAGCGATCATTGCCCGTTTTATTCAAGAGGGGTTCCCTGTTTCTATATTTATACTCTTGGAGGTATTGATGCTTATCATGATATTTACGATAAGGCAGAGACTTTACCTCTGACAGAATTCAATGATTATTTTAATCTGATGGCTGAATTTTTTACGAAGGTTCGGTGACACAGTCAATAGTCCGGATTATATTTGTTAAACCATTTGCGATAAATACCAATGCAACTCAGTAATTGTGGAACAGCGCTGTTTGTGAACAATATTGACGTTTCCAAAAAATTCTGGTGTGATGTTCTGGGTTTAAAGATTGACCTTGATTTTGGTAAAAATGTAATCCTTGAATCTGGTCCTACTTTATGGGAGATAAGAGAAAGTCATATTATACCTCAAAGGCTTAGTCTTGAAAATACACGCAACCAATCATACTGCCGCTTTGAGGTTTATTTCGAAACTGAAGATATTGATGCTGTTTTCTCTGCTTTAAAACAGCACAATATAAAATTTTTGCATGAATTGCACGAAGAACCCTGGGGACAGCGAACTATACGGTTTTTTGACCCGGATAACCATCTTATCGAAATTGGCGAAGCTATGCGGCAGTTTGTGATGCGATTTCATAATCTCGGGTACTCTGTAAAGGAAATCACTCTTAGGACATCTATTCCTGAATTCCAGGTAATTAACCTAATACAATCCTGAAACCATGAATATAAAACAAGCATTTCTGATTTTAGCCGTATTGCTGTCGTTGATTTCCTGCACGCCGAAGAGTTCTGAAACGATCATTCCGTCTGAAGAATTCCGTTTTCTTGAGTATGATGTTGCTGCATTATCCCAGGGCTATCGCGACGGAAAATTTACCATAACAGACGTTATACAGGCTTATCTTGACCGGATTGATGCCATCGACAAAAATGGACCGCAATTGAATTCAATTATTGCTATAAATCCGGATGCGCTTGAAATAGCAAAGAAACTGGACAAAGAATTCAGGGAGGGCAAAATCAGGGGACCGTTGCACGGCATACCGGTTATTTTGAAGGACAATATTGATACCCATGATAAAATGCCATGTACAGCGGGTTCAAGGGCTTTGAGAAATTCGTTCCCGCTCCAGGACAGCTATGTCGCAAAAAAGCTTCGTGAAGCCGGCGCTGTTATTATTGCCAAGGCAAACCTGAGCGAATGGGCCAATTTCAGGGGTCAGCTATCAACAAGCGGGTGGAGTGGATTAGGTGGGCAAACAAACAATCCCTATGATCTTTCACGCAATCCGTGTGGCTCAAGTTCGGGTTCGGGGGCGGCAGTTTCTGCCAACCTCACAGTGCTTGCAATCGGCACTGAAACCAATGGTTCTATTGTTTGTCCCTCCAATAACAATGGCATCGTTGGTATTAAGCCTACAGTCGGCCTGATCAGCCGGTCAGGAATTATTCCGATATCGTTTACCCAGGATACTCCCGGTCCTATGGCCAGGACTGTCAGAGACGCGGCAATCTGCCTCGGTGCTCTTACAGGAGTTGATTCCACTGATACAAGAACGCTTGAAAGCGCAGGAAAATCGTATACTGATTATAGCCAGTTTCTTAATAATGAAGGATTAAAGGGCAAGAGGATCGGACTTTTCACAGGGACTTTCGGAAAAAGTTTTAAAGTGGATTCAATAATGATGGCAGCTGTAAGGGATATGAAAAGACTGGGAGCTGAAATCATTGAAATCAATAATATCCTTGATAATAAGGCAGAAGATGCTTCTTTCCAGGTAATGCTGTTCGAGTTTAAAGACGGACTGAACCACTATTTCTCGACGCTCGGTGAGAAAGCCCCGGTTAAAAATGTTGATGAGTTGATAGAATTCAATAGGAAAGACAGTGTTGAACTTTTGTATTTCGACCAGATATACCTTGAAATGGCTGCGAAGAAGAAGGATCTGAATTCTGCTGAATATAAAGCAGCCCTGGAAACTATGATGAAATACAGCCGCCAGTTAGGGGTAGATAAAGTAATGGATGAAAACAGACTTGATGCTATTATTTCAGAAACCGGGTCACCGGCCTGGGAAACTGATCCTGTAAACGGTGATTTCTTTCTTCTGGGAAGTTCATCCCCGGCTGCCCTTTCAGGATATCCCAGCATCACAGTTCCTATGGGAAATATTGATGGTTTGCCTGTAGGTATATCTTTTACCGGAAGAGCATGGAGTGAACCCGGTCTGATAAGTATTGCCTATTCTTATGAACAGGCTACGAAACACAGGCAAATTCCTTCTTTTATGCAATAACAAATTTTAAACATACCTGTTATTCATTATAAATCCTACAGTATGAAGCTTCGCTTAGTATACCTGGTTCTTTTTCATGTAACATTAGTATCGGGCCTTGCAGCCCAGGATTATTCAGGTCTGGAAAAAATTGAACTGAAGGACAAAGAATCGTGTTCAAAAAATGAAGACAAGGTTATAGAATGTTGTGATTATATCCTGAACAGTCCGATTAACCTTGTTGAAAAGGATGAAAACCGGATGAATGCCGTTAAGTTTATCATGAGATGGATGGATCAGACGCCCGATTATAACTTTTCGCTGGATGAAAGCACAGCAAAAGTAATCAATACCACACCTTCACTTCTTGGTGTGATGCTGGCATCCATGGCACAATATGCCATAAAAAAGAAAACAGATGATGCAAATGACCTTAAATACAATTCGTTTGTAACATTTATAAAATATTGTGAGAATCCGGAAAATAAAGTGAGTCTTGATGACGAACTGAAAGAACTTATTAAAGCGAAACATGAAAACAATCTGAAACAATACCTTCAGATTAAAAGTGAGGGTGTTATTGCGATGCTTTAAGATTTATTATCCTATCTTTAGCATACAATTCAATCACTCTATCATGAAAATCTTTCTTGTTGTTTTATTCTCAGTCCTCATACTGGGCTGCAATGGAAGAAAAACTCCTGTAACAGCAGTCAGCGAGGAAGATTCCGATATGGCGTCTGCTGAAGTTCCCGATACGCTTGTTGTTGAACAGAATATGGTAGTATTCTGGTGGCCCGACAGCACTCAACAGGTTGCCATGAAAAATAGCCTCGATGAGATTTCATACAGGAAATTTGTGGACGATATGACCTGGTATAATGAAAGGGCCATCCAGATGCTTGATTCATTCAGGATTGCAAGCAAAATAACCGACAGGGATGTGATCGTATTTAAAGCTGGAGGTATAAGCAAGGTCACTATTGAACGGGATGAGACCAAAGGCAATATGGTGTTATTCCGTGAAAATAAGGAGCCCTTGATCACATCGATGAATAATTTCAACCGTAAAGAAGTCATTTCATTTTTTAAATAATTCTGCAAAAAAGACAATGAAAGCATTGTCAATATGTATCCTGGCCTTGCTTTTAGTTTCCTGTGCCAGGAAAAACCAGATAGAAGGCAATCCTGCCGCATCAACAATGGATGGATCAGTCTTTTCAGGTATTCTTCCATGTATTGATTGCAAAGGGATTGCTGTTGTTATCAAATTGAAAGGCGGAAATTTTGAAATTGAAACCGAACATCCTGATTCATCAGGCGAGATAAACCGGTCAAAAGGAACTTACGAAATAAAAAGAAACACGCTTTTTTTACTTCATGCAGATTCTCTTGATATTCCCCTTGTTTATTCAATAAATGAAAGCTCACTCACTCCGTTGGCTTTGAAAAATAAGCAGGATGGAAATTACATGCTAAAAAAAATCACAAACCAGTTACAGGAAATAACCTGGATACCGGTTGAACTCAATGGAAAGAAGATGATCATTGATACAACCGCGCAGCGTATGCCTCATTTGATCTTTAAGATATTGACTAATTCGGTTACCGGAAACGGAGGTTGCAATAGCTTTAGTGGCAGGTATGAGTTAAAAGCCAATTCAATCCGTATTTCACGGTTGATTTCAACAAAAATGGCCTGTGAGAGAATTCAGTTTGAATCAATATTCATGATGGCTCTTGGAGACTGTGACAACTTCAAAGTCAGAAACGACACACTCCTTTTAAACAAAGGTGAGTTTAACCTGCTGAAGCTTTACCACAAATTATAGTTATGTTCCGGATTTACTCTTTCCTTTCAGTATTGTCCGGTTTAATTCTGTTGTCGGACACTGTGACCGCACAAAATACAGTCGAAAAAGATTTAAGTTCTTCTTTTAGTCAACATGGAGTAAAAGGTTGTTTTATACTTTATAATACTGAATCTGACACCTGGATTGAATACAACAGGTTGAGCTGCGATTCAGGTTATATTCCTGCTTCCACCTTCAAAATCCCTCATGCCTTAATCGCTCTTGAAGAAGAGGTTGTGACCGACACAAACCAGGTAATCAAATGGGACGGTCATGAATGGTTTATTACAACCTGGAACCAGGATCAGACGCTTAAAACCTCATTAAAATACTCATGCGTGTGGGTTTATACAGGTTTTGCACAGCAAATGCCGATTGATACCTATTACCGGTATGTCCGTGATTTCGACTATGGCAACAAGGATCTCAGGGGCCCTTCCGACCGTTTCTGGCTTGCCGGTGCATTCAGGATCAGCGCCAGGCAACAGGTTGAATTTCTCAGGAGATTTTATAATTATAACTTGCCGGTAAGCAAACGTTCTGTCGATCTTGTAAAAGGCTGCATAGTGCTTGAAAGAACTCCGGCATATATTTTAAGTGGTAAAACCGGAAGCGGGATGCTTTCCGATACGGACTACATAATGTGGCTTGTAGGGTATGTTGAAAAAGAGGGCCATACCTACTTCTATGCCATGAATTTCAGGTCAAATGATTGGGAAAAAACTGCGCCTCTGCGATACGATATTGCTAAGGAGATTTTAAGGGAGCTGAAAATCCTCTGAACTTCAACACCGAACACCGAACACTGATTTACGATTTCAGAAGTTACCGCAAACCTCAAACCCCAAACCTCAAACCTCAAACCCCAATCATCAAACAATGAAAGAATGATTATATTCGTTATTCGAAATTTCATTTTTTCAGGATGATCCGATCATTTAGAAATCTGTGGTTTCTGTTATTGATTTTTGCAGGAACGGCTGTACATTGCCAGGTTAAATTGCCGTCGCTTATCAGTGACGGGATGGTTTTACAACGTCAGGCACCTTTAAGGATCTGGGGATGGGATACCGGCGGAAAATCGGTTTCAGTTGAAATGGACGGTAAAACGTTGCAGGGAACCGTAAATGATAAAGGTTTGTGGGAAGTTGTATTTCCTGCCATGCCAGCAGGAGGCCCCTATAAAATAACTATTTCCGGCACAAGTTCCGTTATCGTTAACGACGTCCTTATCGGCGATGTATGGGTGTGTTCAGGCCAGTCGAATATGGAACTGAACATGCGCCGGGCAAGTCCCATTTACGGCCCTGAGATAGCTGCTTCTGAAAATAATTTCATCCGTTATTTCACTGCACCGCAATCATACAATTTCATTGAACGTGTTGTTGATTATAAAGGTGGAAAGTGGCAGAAGACAAATCCGGAAACAGTACTGAATTTCGGTGCAGTGGGTTATTTCTTCGCCCGTGAGATCAACGCAAAATATAGTGTACCGGTTGGCATAATCAACACTGCCATTGGCGGAACTCCTACCGAAGCATGGCTCAGCGAAGATGCGATCAGGGATTTTCCTGATTATTATAACGAACTGCAGCGGTTCAAAGACCAATCACTTATTGATCAGATTGAAAAGGATAACCGCGAAAAACCTATGGCATGGTATAAGGAATTGGGTCGCAAAGACGCAGGTTATCTTGATCCGCAGAATAAATGGACCAGCCCGGATTTGAATACATCCGGATGGGATGTGATGAAGGTGCCCGGTTACTGGGCATCCACCTCCCTGGGCGCCGTTAACGGGGTGGTCTGGTTCAGAAAGAAATTTGAAGTGCCCTCGGATCTGGCTGAAAAAGCAGCAAAACTCTACCTGGGAAGAATAGTGGATGCCGATTCGGTATTTATTAACGGATCTTTTGTGGGTACCACAAGCTATCAGTATCCTCCCAGGCGCTATGAAGTGCCGGCCGGAATATTGCATGCCGGACCCAATACCATTGTTGTAAGGATCATCAATAACGGCGGACAGGGGGGATTTGTGCCTGACAAGCCCTATGAACTGGTATCCGGTGATGGTAAAATTGACCTCGCAGGCGACTGGCAATTCAGGCTTGGTGCATCAATGAAACCTACACCGGGAGGCATCACTGTTAAGTATAAACCGGTCGGACTGTTCAATGCCATGATATCACCGCTGCTCGCCTTTCATATCAAAGGCGTTCTTTGGTACCAGGGCGAGTCAAATACGGACCGGTCGGCCGAACAGAAGAAAATATTTCCTGCTCTTATAAATGACTGGAGAAAAAACTGGAACCAGGGCGATTTTCCGTTTTTGTATGTGCAATTGCCAAATTTTATGGCATCACGACCGGAACCTTCTGAAAGCAACTGGGCTCTTTTCAGGGAGGCGCAGGCATCCGCTTTGTCTGTTCCAAACACCGCTATGGCAGTGGCTATCGACTTAGGAGAATGGAATGATATCCATCCGCTCAATAAGCTTGATGTGGCCAAACGTCTTGCCCTGGCTGCAGGAAAGGTTGCCTATGGTGATAGAAATGTCTTTTCTGGCCCTGTGTACAAATCGATGAAAATCAAAGGCAACAGGATCATACTCGATTTTGCATCCAAAGGAAGCGGATTGATGGCCAAAGGTGATTCAACTCTCAACCAGTTTGCCATCGCGGGAAGCGACATGAAATTCACCTGGGCCAGGGCAATGATTACAAATAACAAAGTGATTGTTTGGAATAATGACGTAAAAACTCCGGTTGCTGTACGGTACGCCTGGGCGGATAATCCGGCCGGTGCCAATCTTTATAATAAGGAAGGACTTCCTGCAGCACCATTCCGGACTGACAACAAGTAAATAACTGATTCAAAATGGAATACTACGAAAAATCTGATCATTCGTCCTTCAAGCGTTACTGCAAAACGCTTGAATTAAAAAACGATCCGGATCTCATTAAGCGATACAGGGAGGTACATGAAACCAGGAACAGCTGGCCTGAAATACCCCGGGGCATAAGGGAAGTCGGCATAATTGACATGGAAATTTATATCGACGGGACAAGACTTTTTATGATCATGGACACGATACCCGGTTTTGATCATGATAAGGCAATGGCTGAACTGGCTCAAAAACCCCGTCAGAAGGAGTGGGAAGCCTATGTTTCCGCATTTCAGAAAACAAGTGCTGAGGCCACAGCTGATGAAAAATGGCATTTGATCGAAAGAATTTTTAAGCTACCCTGATAGCAACTAACCTGTTAATAAACCACTTTAAACACATTATAAAAGTTCATTTATGAGAAGACTACTACTTGGAATGATGCTGGTTGCCCTGGCATTATCATTTTCTTCAAAAGCTGCCGTATTATCCTGGAAACAGGAAAATAACCAGGTAAGCTTCAGGCTTGATAATGGCCTGATGATTGTGAAAGTATGCGCCGACAACATGGTTGAGGTAAAATACACTTCGTTGCCCCTGTTCCTCGACAAGCAATCACTTGTTGTAACAAATACCTGGCAGAATTCACCCACATTTACATCTGTTGACAATAAAAACCAGGTGGTGATCACAACCGGTAAAATGAAGATCCTTGTCGACCGGCAGACCAGTGCAGTTACTTTTACCGACCTTCAGGGAAATATTATTCTGAATGAAGCCGGTGCACAGGGAAAATCGATGACTCCCGCGACAATCGCCGGAATTTCAACCTACATATGCAAAACGGTTTTTGATTCACCCGCAAATGAAGCTTTGTACGGACTGGGTTGCCATCCTGAGGATTCCCTTTCGATTAATTATAAGGGCCGCAACCAGGATATGGTCATCCGTTATATGACCGGATCCATCCCTGTACTGCTTTCGACACGCGGCTACGGCCTGATGTGGGATAATTATTCTGCATCAGCTTTTTACGGGGCTGAAAACAACAATACGCAATACCGCTATGAATCGGAAAGCGGCAGTATGGTGGATTATTATTTCATGTATGGTCCTGAATTCGACCAGATCATTGCCTCTTACCGCAAGGCCACAGGCGAATCCCCCATGTTCCCGAAATGGTCATTCGGGTTATTCCAGTCACAGGACCGCTACCAGAGCCAGAAAGAAGTGCTTTCAGTTAAGGACAATTACCGCAATAACCGTATCCCGGTAGATTGCATTGTTCAGGACTGGTTTTACTGGGAACCTAATGTGATCGGCTCTCATGTAATGTGGCCTGCCCGTTATCCCGATCCGAAGGCCATGGTTGATGAGCTTCATAAAGCCAATCTTCATGCCATGATATCCATTTGGCCTGTGTTTTCAAAAGGACCCAAAACCTACGAGCAAATGGATAATTCAGGAGGAATGACCGATATTCAGTGGGACAATGTAATGACTCATATTAAGGATAATTATTATGATGCCCACAGTGAACAGGCACGGTCGCTTTACTGGAAACAGGCCTACGACAGCCTTATTGGCCGCTATGGATGGGATGCATGGTGGGTTGACCAGTGTGAGCCCGATAACGGCAACCAGCTCGATCTCCGGAGGCAAAGTCATTTTGCTATCGGCAGAGGTATTGATTATATGAATACTTATTCCCTGATGCATTCGCAGGGATTATATGAAAACTGGAGAAGAGACATTCCCGAAAAAAGGGCCTTCTTCCTGATCCGCCAGGCTTTTGCAGGTCAGCAGAGAAATGCAGCTACTTTATGGTCTTCGGATATCACCTGTACCTGGAATGCATTCCGCAACCAGGTACCGCAGGGAATAAACGCATGCGTTTCAGGTATCCCTTACTGGACATCGGATATAGGCGGCTATCATTTTCACTGGATGCCACCCGACTGGTCAACACCCAATAACCGTGAACTGTTTACACGCTGGTTTCAGTTTGGTACATTCAGTCCCATATTCAGAATACATGGAAAAGGCGAAAGAGCCATCTTTTCAAAAAACTGGGATGAGCCCACCAGGGCAATCCTGATGAAATATGATAATTTGAGATACAGACTTCTTCCTTATATTTATTCATTAGGATGGAAAGTAACCAGCGAAGGTTATACAATCATGAGGTCGATGGCATTCGACTTTAGAAATGACGAGGCAATAAGGTCCATTCCCGACCAGTATATGTTTGGATCTGCATTCCTTGTGAACCCCATCACATGGCCCATGTATTCAACCGCAAATGCCAATTCAGTTAAGAAAGTAAGAAAAGTGTATTTACCGGCATCAACCAAATGGTATGATTTCTGGACAGGTAAACTTATTGAAGGCGGCCAGACAATTGATGCCGCTGCACCCATTGAAACCATTCCGCTTTACGTTAAAGCAGGATCAATTGTGCCCATGGGTCCGTACCTGCAATATGCTACAGAAAAGCCTGCTGATCCTATTGAAATAAGGATTTATTCCGGAGCTGATGCCCGGTTTGTCCTTTATGAAGATGAGAACGATACATACAATTATGAAAAGGGACGTTATTCCACCATCACATTTACCTGGAATGACAAACAACAAAAACTCACTATCGGAGAACGCAAGGGTGAATACAGCGGAATGCTGACAAACCGCACGTTCAATGTAGTTTGGGTAGGGCCGAAAAGCGGTACAGGAATTGAACCTGCTGCCAAATTTAAAACGGTGGCTTATGACGGTAAGGAAACTTCAATCACCCGGTAATTATTAAAAGAAAATGAAAAGCATTGTTGTATTCCTGTCGGTCATCCTGTTCGTTTCCTGCAGTAAACAAAAGGTTCCGCATAATACGGTTGTCGATTTGACTGGTACCTGGCAATTTGCCACGGATACAGGCAACACCGGAATCAGTGAAAAGTGGTTTGCACTAAACCTCAGCGATTCCATTCAGCTTCCCGGAACCACTGATGAAGCTAAAAAAGGATTTCTGAACAGGGATACAACAACCATGCACCTTAACCGGAAATACAGGTATGAGGGACCGGCATGGTACCGGAAAAAGATTGTCATTCCGGAGGAATTGAGCGGCAAACATATCGTACTATTTATGGAACGGACGAAGCCGTCGATGGTTTGGGTTGACGGTATCGGTGCCGGGGATTCAAAATTACTGCAGACTCCGCAGGAATACGACCTGAGCCGGCTGCTGACTCCCGGTGAACACGTTCTGACAATCCGCATCAACAACGATCTGAAGCTTACACCCTACGGAAATGTCCATATTTATTCCGACGACACCCAAACCAACTGGAACGGGATAATCGGAAAGTTTCAGCTCCAAATCTCCGATCCGGTATATATAGCCGATTTGCAGGCCTACCCGGATATTTCCAAAAAGAAAGTGGATGTGAAACTCCGGGTGAACGGCCTGAAATCGGAGGGAGACATTACCCTTTTTGTAAGACGCCGCTTTCACGGAAATTTGAGGCTGCTTCACACAAAGCATTATAAGGCGGCTGATTCGGTTATTACGATTGATTATAACCTGGGCAAAGAATGTCAGTTTTGGGATGACTATGATCAGCCTGTTTACGAACTTACTGCCATAGTAACAGCGGGGCAATATGCCGACAGCCGGACAATTCCTTTCGGCATGCGGAAATTTTCAGCCAACGGAACACAGTTTGAGATTAACGGTCGGACTACTTTCCTGCGGGGAAAACATGATGCCTGTGTATTTCCCTTAACAGGCCATCCCCCGATGGATCCTGAAGGATGGGTGAGGGTGTTCCGGATTGCCAAATCATATGGTATCAATCACTATCGCTTTCATTCATGGTGCCCTCCGGAAGCGGCATTTACTGCTGCTGACAGGCTTGGAATTTTTATACAGGCTGAATTGCCTTTCTGGGGCGGATTAGAATCGGACTCCATTGCTGACAGGCTTAAGGCCGAAGGAATGGCGATGCTGAAACGTTATGCCAACCATCCTTCCTTTGTTCTTTTCTCCAGTGGAAACGAGATATGGTCGGGTCATGAAAGGGTTGAAAAAAATCTGCAGGCATTCAAAGACGCGGATAACAGGGTGTTGTATGCTGCGGGATCCAATAATAACATCGGTTACAGGGAGCCTCCGGCGATAGCTGACTTTTTCGTGGCAGCCCGCACTCCATCCAATGGTGACACTGTTCTTACGCATACACGGCTTACCCATGCCTTTGCCGATTCGAAAGACGGGGGAATATTGAATACCCAAACCCCATCGACTGAAATTAACTTCGATTCGGCTGTTTCGCGAATCCGAATACCCATGATCAGTCATGAGATCGGTCAATACCAGGTATTCCCTGATTTCAAGGAAATTGAAAAATACACCGGCGTACTTGAGGCCCGAAATCTTGAAGTTTTCAGGAAACGACTTGAAAAGTCGGGTATGATGGATCAGGATGTCGATTTTCAAAAAGCTTCCGGTGCCTGGTCTGCCCTTTGTTATAAGGCCGAAATGGAAGCGGCTCTCCGTACAAAAGGCCTTGCAGGCTTTCAGCTTCTCGATCTGCAGGACTTCCCGGGTCAGGGTACTGCGCTTGTCGGTATTCTTGATGCTTTTATGGATGATAAAGAAGTGATCGTCCGCGAGAGTTGGCTGCAGTCGTGCAATGATGTGGTGATTCTGCCTGAATTTCAAAAGTACTGCTGGAAATCGGATGAGACTTTTCATGGCGTTGTTTTTGCGGCCAACTATTCGAACCGCAACCTGGACGATGCGCTTATATGGCAGCTTGTAAAGAAGAACGGTGAAGTGTATGCTTCAGGCAAGATTAAAAATCTGAGTGTCAAAAATGGTGGCCTGCAACATCTTGGTGAATTGAATATTGATTTTAAGTCAATCAAGAGCTCTGAACAACTCACATTGAATATCCGTCTCAAAAAATCAGGCTATTCCAATTCCTATCCATTGTGGGTATATCCCTCGGAACAGGTCATACAAAAGGATGATGTTGTTATAGCTGAAGATTATCTTGATGAAAACGCTTTGTTGACGCTTGGCTCGGGTGGAAAGGTACTGTTGTTTCCTAAAGCAAGCCCTTCAAACACTTATGGGGGTTTATTCCCGCCTGAATTCTGGAATTTCGGGATGTTTAAAGGAATCAGTGAGTGGGCGAAAAAGCCGGTTTCTCCCGGCACTCTAGGCATTCTGACTGACCCGGACCATCCCGCATTAAAGTTATTCCCTACAGAAAAATATACTGACTGGCAGTGGTTTTCGATCATTAAAGCCGGCCATCCGGCAATACTTGACAATACCCCGAAGGAATACAAGCCCATAGTTCAGGTTATTGATAACCTGGAAAGGGACCACAAACTGGGCCTTGTCTTTGAGTTTCGCGTGGGTGAGGGAAAGCTGTTGGTTTGCATGGCTGACCTGCCTGCATTGTCGGATAAGCCTGAAGCACAGCAATTATACGGTTCTCTTGTCAGTTATATGAAATCCGGTTCCTTTAAACCGGGCTTCACTGCTGATGAGTTACTTTTAAAATCACTTTTTCAATAAATAAAATTATGATCCGGATTTGTTTATTTTTCTTCTTCGCCGCTCTGTTCCTGAACATATCTGCACAATCACGTCACAAATTATGGTATGACAAGCCTGCTGAATATTTCGAACAAAGCCTTGTGCTTGGCAACGGAAAAATGGGAGCCTCTGTTTTTGGCGGCACTGCCACCGACAAAATATACCTGAATGATATCACACTTTGGTCAGGAGGACCTGTTAACCCCAATATGAATCCGGAAGCATACAAGAGCATCCCGGCGATACGTGAGGCACTTAAGAATGAAGATTACAAACTTGCGGATGAACTGCAGCATAAGATCCAGGGGAAATTTTCAGAATCGTATGCTCCCCTTGGAACCGTGTTCATTGATTTCAATACAAAAGACGGGGTTGAAAACTATCGCCGTGAACTGGACATTTCTGAGGCAATATCCCGGGTAAACTATACAATAGGGGATGTTCACTTTACAAGGGAGTATTTTGTTTCATGTCCTGCCCGGGCCATGGTGATAAAACTCACTGCCAGTCAGAAAGGTGCCCTTAGCTTCAATTTAAAATTCAAATCCCTACTGAAAAATAGCGTGAGCACAGGCAATGGTGAGATCTATGTCACCGGCCATGCACCTGGTGTTGCCAAGCCCAATTACCTTGGGGATATGAAGGATGCTGTAGTTTTTGACGAAAACGCAGGCACCCGGTTTTCAACCTATGTTGTGATCCGCAATAATGACGGGCAATTGGTAAAAACCGACAGTACAATTGGAATTGCAAATGGAAGTCATGCAGAGGTGATTATATCGGTGTCCACCAGCTTTAACGGTTTCGATAAGGATCCGGTGAAGGAGGGCCTCGATCATAAGAATATTGCACTTAACCAGGTATTGGACATAAAAAACAAGTCATACAAAAAGCTACTGGAGGAGCATATTACCGATTACCAGAAATATTTTACCCGGGTGGATCTAAACCTGGGACCTACAACGGCGCCTGATCTGCCTACCGATCAGCGGTTAAAGAGATATGCCAAAGGTGAAGAGGACAAAAATCTGGAAGTGTTGTATTTTCAATACGGCAGGTACCTGCTAATCAGCAGTTCAAGAACAAAGGGTGTGCCGGCCAACCTGCAGGGCCTATGGAATCCTTATATCAGGCCGCCATGGAGCTCTAATTACACAATAAATATAAATCTTGAGGAAAATTACTGGCTTGCCGAAAATACGAATCTTTCGGAAATGCATGCTTCCCTGCTTACTTTCATTCATAATCTGTCCCAAACGGGCCAGGTGACAGCAAAAACCTTTCTGGGTGTGAATGGCTGGATGGCTTGTCACAACTCGGATATCTGGGCAATGAGCAATCCTGTCGGAGATTTTGGTAACGGAGACCCGGTGTGGGCAAACTGGTATATGGGCGGTGCATGGCTGAGTACCCACATGTGGGAACATTATCTTTTTACGCAGGATACAGATTGGCTCAGGAGCACAGGATATCCCCTGATGAAGGGTGCAGCGGAGTTTTGCCTTGGATGGCTCGTACCGGATAAAGAAGGTAAGCTCATCACAGCACCTTCAACCTCTCCTGAGAACAAATATGTGAATTTCCAGGGATATCATGGCGCTACATTGTACGGTGGAACCGCTGATCTGGCTATGGCACGGGCCTGTCTTCAACAGGCTGCTGATGCTGCAAAACTGCTGAATGCCGATCCGGAGTTTGTTTCAAAAGTTGATGCTGCAATCAGGCAGTTGCATCCTTACACGATTGGAAAAAATGGAAACCTTCAGGAATGGTACTATGACTGGAATGATGAAGACCCTAAGCACAGGCATCAATCCCATCTTTTCGGCTTGTATCCCGGTCACCAGATATCGCCCCTTATAACCCCCGAACTGGCCGATGCCTGCAGAAAAACTCTTGAGATCAAAGGTGATGAAACAACGGGCTGGTCGAAAGGCTGGCGGATAAACCTGTGGGCAAGGCTACAGGACGGCAACCATGCTTATAAAATGTACAGGGAACTTCTGAAATATGTTGATCCTGATGGCATGAGAACCAATTATGGTGAGGGCGGCGGAACTTACCCGAACCTGTTTGATGCCCATCCTCCTTTCCAGATAGATGGTAACTTCGGAGGTGCGGCAGCGGTTGCTGAAATGCTGCTTCAGTCGGGCGACGGGATAATCACTCTTTTACCTGCCTTACCTGATGCATGGAATGAAGGTTCAGTGAAAGGACTTTGCGCACGCGGTGGCTTTGTTGTTGATCTGAAATGGAAAGATCACAAGCTCACCGAAGCGCTTATCACAAGCAAAGCAGGCAATCCCTGCAAAGTTATTACCGCACCGGGTAAATCAATTGACCTGAATTTAAATAAAGGAGAAACGCACCTGATTACAATTCAATGAAAAAAAAGGGAGTCATTGTCCTTGACTGCGGTGCAACGAATGTGAAGGCCTGCCTTGTTGATGAGGAAGGACAGGTTGTAGCAACGCATTCCATTGTAAACAAAGTATCCCCTGATATTTTTTTTGAAGATGGCCTGATTTGGGATGCCGGTGAAATACTCGCAAAAATGGTCCGTTGTGTCCGGGCTGTGACGGCCGTTTCAGAAAACGTTGAGATCACCGCTCTTACAGTTACCTCATTCGGAGTGGACGGAGCCCCGGTGAAAAAAGACGGCTCATTATGCTACCCAGTGATTTCATGGCAATGCCCCAGAACCCAAAATGCCATGCAACATAGCGGCCGGTATTTCGGAAAGGATGAGCTTTATTCAGTAACCGGTCTCCAATCATACCATTTCAACACGCTTTTCAAATTGATCTGGTTTAAGGAAAACAGGCCTGATGTGCTGGATTCGATGGATTTCTATTTGCTTATGCCTTCCATTATTATTCACCGCCTGACAGGTGAATTCTGCACCGACACTACCATGGCCGGAACTACAATGCTCACTGATTTGCGAAAACGAACCTTCAGCACTGAAATTCTTCAGAAGTTCAGTCTGGACCCATCCGTTTTTCCGAATCTCATTGAGCCGGGTACCTCCATTGGCAGGTTGTTACCTGAGATAGCCGCTGAAATGCGACTTAACCCTGGTATTCCAGTTATAGCTTCAGGACATGATACTCAATTTGCCGTACTGGGCTCAGGTGCAGGCATCAATCAACCGGTAATCAGTTCGGGCACATGGGAAATTCTAATGGTCAGGGCCATGGAGCAATTCATAACAATGCCCGGTGCTCAGTCGGCCATTACTATGGAATGGGATGCTGTTCCGGGTGTGATTGATTTGGGTGTGCAATGGGTCGGATCAGGCTTTCTTGAATGGATCAGCCGACTTATTTATAGTGATTTTGCCGGCAATTACAATGCTATAATTGAGGAATCATCAGCAATTGCCCCGGGATGCAATGGACTGACAATAATTCCCGAGATATTTACAGGAGGTTTATCCGGAAAACCTGGATCCATCTCAGGTTTCACAAATGAAACCGGTCGTGCCCATATCTACAGGGCAGCTCTCGAAGCACTGGCTTTTTATGCGCGGTTCGGCATTGAGCAGTTGCAGCATTCAGGAGGATTCAGCTCCACCTCCATTATCTGCACCGGCGGCGGATCAAAAAACGCCTTATGGAACCAGATAAGGGCCAATGTCACCGGTATGCAGGTAAACGTTCCGTATGTCACAGAAGCTACAGCGCTTGGTGCCGCCATGGTAGCCATGACCGGGGTAAATATATTCTCCTCACTTACCGAAGCGGTTGATCACATGCGATGCCCGATGACACAATACGATCCGGATCATACTGTGGCATTGTATGATTCTTTATACAAAAACTATCGGAAAACAGTACTCTCCGGAAGGTGAAATTGCGAATTGATCAAATTGATGTAAATTCGTTGTCTGAAACCGAAACAATCCCGGAATGAGGATATTGATAGTTGAAGATGAGCCCAAAGTGGCTTCCTTTATAAAAAAGGGCCTCGAAGAGAATAACTTTGAGGCAGAAATTGCCTATGACGGCATTTCGGGTGAAAAACTTGCCAGGCTGTACAGGTATGATATGTACATACTTGATGTAATCATCCCCGGAATAAGCGGACTGGATCTTTGCCGAAAACTGAAACAGCACAATGAAAATATTCCTGTACTCATGCTTACGGCGTTGGGAACAACGGATGATAAAATTATGGGTTTTGAAGCAGGAGCTGAAGATTACCTGGTTAAGCCTTTCGAATTCAGGGAATTGCTGGCCCGTGTAAAAGTGTTATTGAGGAAAGCTGAACAAATGCCGAAAGAAGCCAACAAGCTGGTAGTCGGAGATTTGGAGCTGAATATCGATAATAAAATTGCCACCAGGGGCAATGTTTCAATTGAGCTCACAGCAAAGGAATTCATGCTTCTGCAATATTTTATGCGCAACAAGGGAAGAGTGCTTTCACGAAACGATATTGCGGAAAATGTGTGGGATATTGATTTTGATTTCGGAACCAACGTGGTGGATGTGTATGTCAACTTCCTCAGGAAAAAGATTGATAAAGGTTTTCCGACCAGGCTCATCCATACGAAAGTAGGTTTCGGGTATATTTTCGGAGAATAGCTATGCAGATCAGAACCCGCCTTACTCTTCAGTTTCTTTTGATCGGGGGTTTCATTATGATTATGGCTTCCGTGGCGATCTATTACCTGTCGGCCGATTACCGCCGCGACACGTTTTATGATCGTCTCAGGAACAAAGCACGCATGACGGCTAGCCTCATCCTTGAGGATAAAATGATATCGGCCAAACGACTTGAAGAACTTGAAAGAAGGACTCCTGTTAAGCTGAACAATGAAAAGATCATCATTTTAGATGTTCTGGATGACACTGTGTTCACAACGGACAGAAAAAATGAAATCCACCTGCGTTATGATGTACTTGAAAATGCGCGGCAGGGCAGGGAGGTGACCTATAAAGACGGAGTGAATGACGTATTAACCAGCACCTACAGAATAGATCATGATCAGTACGTGGTCATTGCGGCTGCAGTTGATATTGATGGTTATTCCTACCTGGGCAGGTTAAAGATCATTCTGATATCTGTTTGTTTGTTCAGCCTTATCCTGTTTTATTTTGGGGGACGCTACTATTCTGAAAGGGCTTTGAAACCAATTTCCGATGTAATTTCCCGGGTGGATGAAATAACGGTTACAAGCCTTAATCTTCGTGTCAGGGAGGGAAACGGCAAAGACGAGATCGGCCGGTTGGCCAAAACATTTAATCGAACGCTGGAACGACTTGAAACTTCTTTCAGCATGCAGAAGGATTTTATCTCGAATGCCTCCCATGAACTCCGCACTCCGCTTACTTCAATCAACGGTCAGCTTGATGTGTTGTTAATGAAAGACCGTACTGTTGAAGAATACAAAACTGCCATCACATCGGTTTTTGAAGATACAAAAGCCATGATCGACCTGGCTAACGGATTACTGCTTATTGCCAGGACAAGTGCTGAAAGTCCGGTGAACTTCAAAAAAGATATCCGGATTGACGAGATTCTTTGGCAGGCAAGAGAAGATATTATGCGATTCAATAAAGACAGGCATATCAACATTTCGATTGATGAATCGATTGAAGATATGGAACAACTGATTGTCAGCGGGGATGAATTCCTGCTGAAGACTTCCGTAATTAATATAATCGACAATGCCTGCAAATACTCTCCTGATCATACTGCAAATGTATTATTGAGACGCGAAAACAATCTGGTTTCTATTCTTGTGGAGGACCGGGGCATTGGAATTTCAGAAGAGGACAAGAAGAAAATTTTCGAACCCTTTTACAGGGGGGCGAATGCCAAGACCTACAACGGAACGGGAATAGGCCTTTCACTCGTAAACCGGGTTGTGAAAATGCACAACGGTCATATCGAAATCACCTCAAAAAAAGGTAAAGGAACTATAGTATCCCTGTCTTTTCCTACTTCGGGAAATGCCTAAAATTAATAGCCTTTTAATTTGCTTTTAATCCGGTTTTAATACCGCTGTTGTATACTTGTTACGCATGGTTACACAAGTCGGTTAAAGACTTACATAAATTTGAAACGTTCTTTCGACAATTAAGAAATTAGGGTTTAAGGAGTATAGGTAAGATCTGTATGCTGAATGATAGTTTAAGAAAACAGATCTTGCCTGTGCAACCTTAAAATTCGAATTGTCAATCATTTTATCATAGCTGAGAATTACAAAAACTTGATATATTTACGGCCCTGAAATAACTATGTCTTTCAATGTCACTCTCCTGAATCGAAATCTTATTAACTCTAAAGGCTAAATCATATGGCACGTAAAGTATCAACACAGGTTTTTTATGCCCTGGCCTCAAATTTACGGCACACCTTCTTCATTTTAATCGTTGTTTCCGGTTTGAATGCCTGTCATTCCGATAACCGCAAACTTACTGTTCCAACTGCCAACCAGGATTATTTCCAGGAAATCGGTCAAAGCATCGGTCTTGATTTTGTTCATTCGATCGGTGGACCCGAACTGAACAACATCGTTGAATCGAGCTGTGGCGGAACCACTTTCCTCGATTATAACCAGGATGGTTTTATCGACATTTATGTCTGCAGTGGCACGTGGGTGGAAGGTTTCACCAAAAGTGAAAAGCCGGAAGTGATGCCGCATAATCATCTTTACAGGAACAACGGTGACGGTACCTTTGAAGATGTAACAAAGAAAGCCGATGTGGGCGGTCCCTGGTACAGTATGGGAGCTACAGCCGGCGATTTTAACAACGACGGATACCCCGATCTGTATATCTGCAATTACGGCTATAACGTACTGCTCCTGAATAAAGGCAATGGTTCTTTCACCAACGTAACTGAGAAAGCCAAAGTGGCCGGAGATCATACCTGCAGCGTGGGTGCTGTCTGGTTCGATTATGATAATGACAGCTATCTTGACCTGTATGTAGGGAATTACCTCGAATTTGACCCGAATTATAAATATTATTACGCTCCTGACGGATTCCCGCCACCCATGGCCTATGATGCCGAACCAGATGTATTATATCACAATAACGGTGACGGAACTTTTTCGGATGTAACTGCCGCTATGGGTATTGTGGATGAAGATGGGCGTTCAATGGGTGTTGGCGCTGCCGATGTGGATAACGACGGTTGGGTTGATGTGTATGTTGCCAATGACCATACCCTGAATTACCTGTGGCATAATGAAGGCGGAAAGCATTTCACCGATATCGGTACAAAATCAGGAACGGCTTTCAGCCAGGGTGGTGAAGCTACGGTGAGCATGTCGGTTGATTTCGCCGATTATAATGCCGACGGGATGCTTGATATTTTTGTATCAGACGATACGTATTGTTCACTCTATGAAAATATGGGAAATGGCGTATTTTCCGATAAAGCAATGCCTGCAGGTATTTCATCAGCCGCCGCACAATTTGTAGGCTGGTCTTCCTCATTCATTGATTTTGATAACGACGGTGATGTGGACATCTACAAGACCAATGGTGCACTGAAACATCTTTACGGCCATGAACCCCAGTTATTTGAAAATCTCGGCGATGCCAAATTCAAAGATGCTTCTCTTGACCTTGGCGAATTCTTCAAAGGCGAATATGTTGGCCGTGGCACCTGTATCGGCGATTATGACAACGACGGCGACCTTGACATATTTATCGTGAACCTCAATGCTCAAAGCAAATTCCTCAGGAATAACAAGGGGAATCAGAATAACTGGCTCATCATCAACCTCACCGGCACAAAAAGTAACCGCGATGGTATAGGCGCCAGGGTGTCTGTTACATCAGGCGGAAAAACCCAGGTCACTGAAAAGAGAGGCACTGTAGGTTATTTATCTCAGAATGATCCCCGGTTGCACTTCGGATTGGGTAAAAATAATGTCGTTGAGAAACTGGAAGTCAGGTGGCCTTCAGGAAAAGTCCAGACTCTCGAAAATGTAAAGGCCAACCAGATTCTCCAGATTAAGGAACAATAAAGTAAATTTTTCATGAAACAAAACCGATTTCCTGCTTACATACTTGCTCTCTGTTTCCTGCTGATTTTAGCTTCATGCGGTAAGCCACCCGTTGGTAAGCTTATCATTACGAAAGTCCCTTCCGGTCAGGCAACACCAAACATGCTTACAGGCGAAAACTGGCGATATATTCCCCGGGCCGTGATTGCCATTGTTGATCCAGGTAAAGCTTCATCGGAGAAAATACTGACTTCAGATTTTTATTCAGCCTGTTCACCTGATATTTCATGGGATGGCGATCGCATTGTTTTTGCCGGTCAGAAAAAACAATCCGACCCATGGCAGATTTACGAGATGAATCTTAAAAGCCGGAAATACAGGCAGGTTTTAAATATCGACGGTAACTGCACTGATCCTGTTTTTCTGCCGCTTGATAAGGTCATTTTCACCAAAAATGTAACTCCGTCAGATAGTTCACTTAAAACAGGTTATGAATTGTATGTATGCAACGCCGACGGCTCTGGAATGCAGCAGATAACATTTCATCCGTATGCCGATTTTGCGACCACTGTGCTGAAAGACGGAAGATTACTGGTTGTTTCGAAAGAGATTGCACCGGAACAGCAAAATCCCTCTTTGGTTGCCTTGCGTCCTGACGGTACAAAAGCTGATATCTTTTATAAAGGCGCACCGGGTACATCCTTGATATCAAGAAGCCATGAAGCTGACGAAAAAGTATACTTCATTGAATCGGATGCAAACGGAAAATCAGAAATTATATCCGTCCGGTATAACAGGCCGCTTCATTCACGTCAACAGGTGAGCTCCGATAATAAAGGTAATTTTAGTTCGGTATTCCCTTCACTGAACGGAAATCTGCTGGTGACCTATAATGAAGGCTCAGGCAGTTCGTATGCGGTGTATGAACTTGACAAAACAACAGGCAAGCCGGTTAAGAATGTGTTTTCATCCAACGGATTTGATGTGGTTGATGCATTACAGGTTGATGTGCACCAACGACCCAAAAAACTTCCCAGTGAGGTGGATATGGGAGTGAAAACCGGACTTATCATGTGCCAGGATATCAATTTTAAAGGCATTGGTATCATGGATCCGTTATCAAAGAAAGCAGTTAAAATTGAGGTAATGGGTATTGATTCCTCGCTTGGAATTATACCGGTTGAAAGTGACGGATCTGTATACCTGAAAATAATTGCCGATATGCCTTTCCGGATACAGACTCTTGATGAAAGAAATAAGGTTGTCTATTCAGGTTCTGATTGGTTGTGGCTGAGGCCGAATGAGCGAAGAGGCTTTGTGGGATTCGGTGTGGATGAGGAAGTTGCTCCCATGAACAGGGTTCCCAAAGCGGTTAAAAAAGATCCTGTAAGCGTACCTGTAATTAAAATGTTTGAAAAAGAAGTTGAATTAGAATAGTATGAAGAAACTTTACATATTCCTGGCATTTTTCGCGATTCTCATCATTGCAGGCGCTTTCTATCTGCCTAAAGCACATAAATGGGCAAGGGCACATGTTAACTATATTACAAACACCGAGGATCATCCGCTTCTTTGCACGCGTTGCCACTTGTACCAGACATCATCAGGTATGGTCTATAATATGGTGAATGCGGACTATTATTCACCGTTCAACCTTGTCGGTACAAAAGACGGGTCAAAACTTTATGTGGTGGCCGAAGAGGGCAACTACCTGCTTGTTGTGGATGCGAAAAAAGGGAAGGTAACCGATAAAATCAAAGTCGGTGAAAGGCCTCACAGCGTGGTGCTTAATAAAGATGAAACGTTGGCATATGTCAGCAACCAGTGGGCAGAATGTGTTTTTGTAATCGACCTGAAGAATAACAGAGTCATTGATACACTGAAAACCGGTGACGGTCCTGCCGGCGTTGCATTAAGTGCCGATAATCATTACCTGTATGCAGTTAATTCCTATACCTCCAATCTATCGGTTATTGATCTTAAAACCCGTGACGAAATTAAACGTCTTGATCTTGGCAATAACCCTACCGGTATACAGCCAAGTCCTGATGGCAGCCAGTTGCTGATAACCAGCCGCCGCTCACAGTCATTACCTTATGATGATACTCTTTCATGTGAAATGACTGTTATTGACGATAAGACCCAGAAGGTATCCAACCGGTTGCATATTAAAGATGCCTACCTGATGGAGAACGTGGCGTTTACTCCCCAGGGCGACCTTGCCTTTTTCCCGCTTATCCGCCCTAAAAACAATGTTCCCACGCTCCAGGTTGATCGCGGCTGGATGATGACAAACGGTTTCGGAATCATTGAAATGAAGAATGGCGGCCGTATTATTGAATTATTGATGGATGAGCCGAACCAGTATTTTGCAGATCCTTTTGATATTGTTATTACACCCGACGGTAAAGAAGCTTTTATATCAAGCTCAGGCGTCGACTATGTTTCCGTAATCAATATTGATTCAGTCAGGAATATTATCAGCCATACACCGGATGAAGTGTTGAATGCCTATTCCGATTACCTGGGACTGGCTGACCGGTTTGTTATCAGGAGGATAAAAACGGGTCCTAACCCCAAAGGACTGACCATTTCACCTGACGGATCAAAAGTGTATGTGGCTGAACATTTGAATGACCGCATTGCAGTGATTGATACCAAAAACCTTGAAGTTGAAAGAACCATAAGCCTGGGAGGACCGAAGAGGGTGACTGTACCGAGACGTGGCAGACAAGTGCTGAATAGTGCGGGAGGTACATTTCAGACACAATATTCCTGCTATACCTGTCATCCCGATGTAAATGAGGATGGTCTGTGTTATAATATGGCTTCAAAGGATATGGGCCGCAATGTCACCAATACACAGTCGCTCCGTGATATCTTTCATACTTCTCCTTTCAAATGGAACGGTAAAAACCAGACTGCCTATAAGCAGGACGGAATGAGGTTTTCAACGGTTCTTACCCGTAATGAAGCCTTTAATTACGATGACCTCGATGCGATTGTCGCCTATATCTATACTGGAATCAAGTATCCACCGAACCTGCAGTTCAATCCTCACGGTGAACTTACAGAGATGCAGAAGAAAGGCAAGGCAATCTTTGAACGCACCCATATGACAAATGGTACCGAAATTCCTGAAGCAAACCGGTGTGTAACCTGTCATCCCGCCCCGTATTATACGAACCGTAAGCCTTTCTATGTGGGTACGCTTGCCAGAACCGATGATAGTATACTGTTTGATACGCCTCACCTGAATAACATCTATGCCACTTCACCTTACCTCCATGACGGAAGGGCAAAGACACTGGAGGAAATATGGACATTGTACGGAAAAACGGAAAAACACGGAGCCGTAAATGACCTGACAAAAATGGAACTCAACTACCTGGTAGAATACCTGAAATCGTTACGGGCACCGGAGTATGAGAAAGCGGACATGGAACGAAATAAAAAATAACCTTTTATAAACCATATCTAAGTAACCTATGAAATCGAGAGTTTTGAAATATGGATTTGCTGCTGTTACAGTCCTTGTTTTCTCGGCCATTCTGCTGACAGGATGTAAAAATGCCAATTCTGGAAAAGGAACGGGAGAATCGAACACGGAAGGAACAACCGGAAAAGACGCGTATGTGGAAGGACCTTCAGCTACAAAGTCAATAAAAGCAGCTAACGGAATGCCTGTTTACGGCAACTGGAAGAACTTTACCACAAAAGACGGGCTGCCTTCAGATAAGGTTTATGCAGTAAAAATTGACGGTGACCGCGTTCTGGTAGGCACCCACAACGGGTTGGCTGTATACCAGGATAATAAATGGAAGGTATATACAACCAAAGACGGCCTCTCGCACAATGGTATCGTGTCGGTGGATGTAAGCCCTGTAACAGGCGATGTCTGGATTGGGACCCTTGGCGGACTTACCCGGTGGTCGGGAGGTAAATTTGAGACATTCAACCAGTTTAACAGCGGGATGCCTAATGACCTGGTTTACAATGTGGTTTGCGATGGAAAGGACATCTGGATTGCCACTGGAGGAGGAGCCGGACATTATGATACCTACACCAAACAGTGGGAAATTTTTACCGAGATCAATGCCCCTATGCATGAGCCCTGGACCTATGCATTAAGCGTTGGTGATGGTAAGGTGTATATTGCTGCCTGGGGAGGAGGAATTATCGAATATGACAAAAAAGAGAAGCATTTCAGGGATTATACCGATCCGGACGGATTTATGGAAATTGACCTGCTGCCCAATGACGGGCCCGTTCATGATATTACAACGGCAACGGCCTATGCAAACGGGATTCTCTGGGTATCCAGTTACTTTGGAATGTGCCGTTACGACGGCAAAAACTGGACCGGGTATTATGATCATGACAGCGGTTTGGCCAGCAATTTCATCAATTTCATGAGGGTTAACGGCCGTGTAGCCTATGCCTGCACTGACAAGGGCCTCAGCACCACAGACGGTAAAACCTGGGTAACCTATAAAAGGAATGAAAATGACGAAAACGGTGTGGCTATCATCACATCGGGAACTGAAAAAACTGAGATACCGATGAAACCCTGCATAGCTCACAGTTTTGTAATCAATGCCGATGCAAAGGGAGACGTAGTATGGGTTGCCACTTCAAAAGGCGTTAGCCGCGGTGAAGTAATCAATTAACCAAACAAAGAAATTAAACCTAAAATTAACTGATACAATGGAGAAAAATAAGGTACTGATCGATCTCAACAGGCTGACTGACGGCGAGCGTGCAGAGATGAAAAAACTGGGAATTCTTGGTTCGGAACAGGCAATCATAGATTACATCTACCCAAAGGTACATGAAGACAGGCCCCCGATTGAAAAACATGCCGTTCATATTCCCAACACGCTGAATGAAGCCTATGATTATCAGAAGCCATCATCCTTTTCAAGGGCCCTTAAACTCGAATTCGGCGGCTATAAAATCATGCTGATTTCAGGAACCGCCAGTGTCAATGAAGACGGAAAACCTGAATACATCGGCGATTTCAAGGCACAGGTATGGCGTACCTATCGCAATATAACAACCCTGTTGACGGCTGAAGGCATGACATGGCACGATGTGGTAAGAACCACCAATTATTTAAGGGATATTGAACGCGATTATGATGAATTCAACAGAATAAGGACCACTTTCTATAACTGGATGAAACTGGACCCGTTGCCCGCAAGCACCGGTATACAGGCAAGGCTTTGCTGGGAAACCCTGCTTTATGAGATTGAAGTATATGCAGTTTGTAAAATAAAATAACGCACTGTTATGAAACCTGTCTTGCAATCAATTGCCATCTTTTTGCTGCTGGTGGTATCAACAATGACCGCCCTGGCACAGTCATATTCTGAAAAGAATTACGGGAACATTCCCGATAATTTTGTGGCTTATGACAATTATACCAAGGCTTATAAATACCATTTCCTTACCCCGATGCAATTTTACGGTGCCGGACGCGAAATACCGGAGCCTGCCGGGTTAAAGGAAGTCAGGATTGGGTTTCTCGGGCCCCTGGAAGGTTCGGTCATCGTACCATATGGCAAACAAATGCTGAACGGTGCCACCCTTGCCCTGGAAGAAGCCAATAAAAAGGGCGGCTATAAAGGAGTTCCCTATAAAATGATGATCCATAATGATGTGGGTCTTTGGGGGGCTGCTGCAAACGAAGTGGTGAAAATGGATGACGAGGGTGTCTGGTGCTGGCTGGGTTCGATTGATGACATTGTTTCGCATGTGGCCATTCGCGTAACCCTGAAACTCGAGATTCCGATGGTTTGCACCGGTGACCCTGATCCTACATTCACTGAAACCAATATCCCCTGGGTAGTGAGGGTAATTCCCGATGACCGCCAGAGTTGCTATGTGCTGTCGAATTACGTATTCGAAATAGCCAAGTACAAAAGGGTGGCCGTAATCAGGGTAAATAACCGGTATGGCCGCGTAGGTGTTGTTCATTTCAACAAAACTGCCACAAGGCTTGGCCATCCGATTATCATTGAAGAACGATTTAAAGACGGTGAAACCGATTTCTCGGCCCAGATCGACAGGGTTAAGGAAACTAAACCGGATGCACTGGTTATCTGGGGTAACCCGAAAGAATCAGCGCTGATCCTTCAGCAACTGAGAGCTAAAGGATTGAATCAACCTGTTTTTGCCTCCGACAGGATTGTGAATCCCGAATTTTTAAAGATTGCCGGCGACCTGGCAAACGGTGTCATGACTACCTGCCAGTATAATCCCGATTCAAAGGATCCCAAGCTGGCTGCCTTCAGGGCCGCTTATAAAAAACGGTTCGGCATGGACCCGGATGTGTTTGCACTCCATGCTTATGACGGCATGAATATTATTATCAAGTCGATTGAAAAGGCCGGTCTAAACAGGGCCAAAATCCGAGACGTCCTCACCGACCTGAAAACATTCCAGAATTACGACGGCGTTTCGGGAAAGATCATATTCGACAAGACCTGGAATAATATTCGCCCCATTTATGTGGCTAACATTAAAAATGGTAAATTTGAATTCTCTCCTGCACCGCCTTATAAAAAGAGTGTTTTGTAGGATATTGAATTAAGAAGATAAACCTAAAAGGATGGAAGCAATAGTAAGCGGAAAAGAGCTGGCAGGGTGCGCCGTCCCTCTGAAGATAAAAGAAACCGAAAAAAAAGATCCGGTCATCGTAAGAGTTAACGACGTAGAATTCGGGGGTCAGCAGGTAGTTGTTATCGCAGGCCCCTGTGCAGTTGAGAATATGACTCAACTCACTGAAACAGCTGTCTCAGTTAAGAAGGGCAACGCGAAAATGCTTCGCGGGGGCGCTTTTAAACCGCGTTCATCACCCTACAGTTTTCAGGGCCTCGGTGAACAGGGTTTGAAGATGCTGAGGGAAATAAGCAATCAGACCGGGTTACCTGTGGTTACCGAAGTTATCGATATCCGGCAGATTGAAATGGTCAGCAAATATGCCGACATGCTCCAGGTAGGTTCACGCAATATGCAGAATTTCCCCCTGCTGAAGGAAATTGGTATGACCCGTAAGCCGGTTCTCCTGAAAAGAGGAATGATGGCTACAATTGAAGAGTTTATTCTGGCCGCTGAATATATTCTCAGCCAGGGCAATGACCAGGTTGTGCTGTGTGAAAGAGGTATCCGCACGTTCGAAACATCAACAAGGAATACACTCGATTTGAGCGCTGTTCCTGTATTGAAATCAAGATCTCCGCTTCCGGTAATTGTCGATCCCAGTCATGGAACTGGTATCCGGAGCCTTGTACCACCGCTTGCAAAAGCTGCTGTGGCTGCAGGTGCCGACGGACTGATTATGGAAGTCCATTACAAACCTGAAGAAGCATTGTGCGACGGCCAACAGTCGCTCGATCTGAATGAATTCAGTAAACTCATGAATGATCTTGGCCGGATAGCCAGGGCAGTCGACAGGAGCATCTGAACAATGGTATCATGAAATTACCATTAAGCATATTTTTACTTGCTGCTTGTTTCCTTTCGCTGATAGCTCAAAAATCCGAACCGGTTAAGATCGGTTACCTTATACAGGATAACACATACGTCTCTGCCCGGCAAGGCGCCGAACTGGCGGTTAAAACAGCAAATGAAAAGGGAGGTCTTGACGGCCGCCCTTTTCAGGTTATTGTGAAAAGCATGGAAGGCCCATGGGGAACAGGATCTAAACAGGCTGTCGACCTTATTTTTGAGGATAAAGTCTGGGCGTTGCTTGGTACCCATGACGGCAGGAATGGTCACCTTGTAGAACAGGCTGCCACCAAATCGACAACTGTTTTTGTTTCTGCATGGCCTTCAGACCCTACACTTTCCTATGCTTTCGTTCCCTGGTTTTTCAACGTGGTGCCAACCGACCTGGAACAGGCTGATATGCTGATTAACGATATTTATAACAGGAATAGATCGGCCAGGATTGCTGTCATAGCCGATGATTCCTACGAGGCAAAACAATCAGTTAAAGCCTTCCAAAGGATAACCGATGAAAAACGGCATGAAAAACCAGTTTTACTCAACTTTGAAACATACAAGGATAAACCGGCTGTATTTATATCTGAAATCAAAAAGAGCGGTGCAAATTGTATTGTACTGTTTGCAGGACCTCTTAATTCAGCTGCAGTTGTCAGGGCCATTAAGGAACAAAGCTTGTCTTTGCCCTTGTATGCCTCATTGAATGTACTTAATGAAAATGTCTTAAAAGCAGGCCAACTTAACGATATGAATAATATGCTGCAAATCCCTTCCGGATTATGGTCAGAAGTAAAAATCAAGCAATTCAGGCAGGCATATTTTAAAACCTATGGCAGTTACCCGGGCCTTTCAGCCGCATTTGCATTTGATGGCATGAACGTACTTATTGAATCGATTAAAAAATGTAAAAGTTCTGAAAGGGAAAAAATACAGGAAGCCATTACGACATTTGACAGCGAAGGAGTCACCGGGCGTATCGCCTTTGATGAGCATGGCAACCGGAAGGATCTCAATGTAGTATGCCGTGTTCAGAATGGCTTGCCTGTCGCATTTATCAAATAGTCAGCCTTATATTATTTTGTTAATTTTGAGCTATGAAAAGCATTAAAATTACACTTGCGGTTGTTCTCGTGTTGCTCGCTTCAGCCTGCAAACAGAAAGATAACAACCAGAATCCTGCCGATCTGATAACCATTAAAACTCTTGGTCTCGCTTACCTTGAGGAATTCAAACTTCCGGAGGCGGAGGAACAATTTCTCAAATTCATTAAACTGGCACCAAAAGAAAAACTGGGATACGCCAACCTGGGACTCACCTACCTGAGAATGGCCCGCTATCCTGATGCGGAAAAGCAACTTCTGAAGGCTGTTGAAATTGATCCGGCTGATCCGGATATCAGGCTCATCCTTGCAACGGTATTCAAAATGGAGGATCAGATTGATAAAGCCATCTCTCAACTGAAAGAAGCACTGAAAACTTCTCCTGGTCACATTAAAGTTCTTTATGAACTTACTGAAATTTATTCTAGCCGAAATGACCCTGAATCGCAAAAACAGCGTGAAGAATACCTGATAGCACTGACTCATCAGGCCCCTGAAAACCTGGTGCCCCGACTGAACCTGACTGAAGTTTTTATCCGCAAACAGGAGAACGATTCAGCTGTTGCCATGCTGGAAGTTATTAAAAAGCAATATCCTGATTTTCCCAAAGAGGCTGCTCCTTACTATAACTCGACCCTTCAGCTGCTTAAAAAGAAAGATTCACCCAATGCGGTTGTCCAGTTCACCATATTCCACAATTACCTTAAAGTAACAGCTCCATACCAGGCCGGAATGATGGATCTGAAAGGACCAGGCGGTTCGCTTATCGGGTTTCCGCTTATTACTTTCGATCAGCAATCGCAGCTCAACACAATGGACCAGGGGGCAATACTTGAAGCGCTCAGGTACACCGATGTCACTGTATCTGCCGGTCTTGATGTGATCCAGGGAACAAGCGGTATCACTCACATTTCGGCTAGCGATTTTGACAGCGATGGCGATATTGACCTCTATGCCGGGATAAGCGATGCGGGCACGCCGAAACACTTTCTGCTGAGTAATGATCTTGGACGGTTTACCGATATCACATCAAAAGCGGGATTGGATCATAAAGAAAATGAAATAGCGTCGCGATTCGACGATTTTGACAACGATGGTTTCCTTGATTTATTCGTGATGGGTAAGGAAGGGAACATGCTTTACAGGAATGCAGGAAAAGCAAGCTTTGACAATGTAACCGGAAAAGCAAAACTCTCCTCGGATGCCGGGGGTAATAAACCGTTGTTTTTTGACGCTGACCACGATGGTGATCTCGATCTTCTCGAACTGAAGTCCAACGGCATTTTCCTTTACAGGAACAATGGGGATGGTACATTCACAGAGCAGGCTGCCAAAATGGGACTTACTGCAACCAATATGAAAGCAGCCGGAGCTGCATTCGGCGATTTTGACGAAGACGGTGATATCGACCTGTTTGTCAGCAATGAAACCGGCAGCAATGTGCTGTTTTCAAACCAGCGCGAAGGAATTTATAAAGACGTTACCTCAGCAAGCGGCCTTGTTTCAGAAGGAGGTTCATCAGTGGTGACCACGGCTGACATCAACAATGATGGTTTCCTCGATCTTTTTGTAGGCTCGGTAAACGGCACCGGTCAGCTTCTTTATTTAAATAATCATGACGGCACTTTCAGGCGCCAGAATTCATCTGTGCTTACAGCTTTCAAAAATTTAAAAGTTTATGATGCCCGGTTCCTTGATTTTGATAATGATGGTTTCCAGGACCTGATTCTTGCCGGTGAATCTGCCGATAATTCAAGCGGTCTTGTTTTACTGCACAATAACAGCAAAGGTGATTTTACCGAAACAAAAGGGATCATGCCTGAAGAACCCAAAGCTGCCCGCCAGCTCGCTATTTTCGACTATAACGACGACGGGGATCTTGACCTGGCATTGGCCGGTATGAATGGTAAATTCTATTTGCTTCGCAATGACGGTGGAAACAACAACCACTATATCAAGATGAAGCTCATGGGATTAAAGGCGGGAAGCGCCAAGAACAATCACTTCGGTATAGGTGCGAAGGTTGAGGTCAGATCCGGTGAACTGTATCAAACCGTTGTGGTTACCGATCCTGATGTGCATTTTGGACTGGGTAATAAAAAACAGGCGGATGTGGTGCGCATTACCTGGACAAACGGAGTGCCGCAGAATATTTTCATGCCGAATTCGGACCAGGCCCTTATTGAGGCTCAGACACTCAAAGGATCATGTCCGTTCCTGTATACATGGAACGGTGCTGAATACGGCTTTGCCAAGGATATCCTTTGGCGAAGTGCCCTGGGAATGCCACTCGGCATCATGGGCGGAACAACGGCCTATGGCTTTGCCGATGCATCCGATGATTATATCAGGATTTCAGGCGACCAGCTGAAGCCCAGAAAGGGTGTATATTCAGTTCAGGTGACTTCGGAACTCTGGGAAACCATTTACTTTGATGAACTCGAACTCATCGCTGCCGATCACCCTGATTCTATCGATATTTTAATTCCCGAACAATTCACACCCCCGCCATTCCCGGGAAAAAAGGTGATGCAGGTTGCACATCCGATTCTGCCGGTTACTGCAGTAGATGAGCAGGGAAACGATATGATGCCCTGCCTCAGGGAGAAAGATGATGTGTATGTGGCCGGTTTCACACCCGATAAATACCAGGGAATTGTAAATCTTCATGAACTGATTCTCGATCCTGGCAAAACTTCCTCGGCCACATTGCTTCTGTATTTGCAGGGATGGATCTTCCCCACCGATGCCAGCATCAACATGGCTCTTTCACAGTCGGATGAACTCAAGGTCACAGCTCCTGTTATCCAGGTTTTGAACAAATCGGGTAAATGGGTAACGGTTATTGATAACCTGGGATTCCCCATGGGCAAGGATAAGACGGTTATTGTCGATCTGACAGGTAAATTTCTTTCGAATGATCACCGGGTGAAGATTGTTACCAATATGGAAGTTTATTGGGATCATGCTTTCTTCTCCAATGCTATTCCACAGGCGCCAGTTACCTATACAAGCCTCAATAAGGTATCAGCTGACCTGCATTACAGGGGATTTTCAAAAAGTTACCGTAAGGGCGGACGTTACGGACCACACTGGTTTGATTATTCAAAGGTGGATAAGGAACCCAAATGGCGTGACCTCTCCGGAAAGTACACGCGTTACGGAAATGTGATGCCATTGCTCGAAAAACCGGATAACCGGTATGTTATCAGCAATGCCGGGGATGAAATGACAGTTGAATTTGATGCGAAACAATTACCACCGTTGCCGAAAGGATGGAAACGCGATTTTCTTATCCGCAGTGTGGGCTGGGTTAAAGACGGTGATCTGAACACAGCCTTCGGCAACCAGGTGGAACCACTTCCTTTCCACGGAATGAAAAGTTATACTCCGGCCAATCATGACGCCTATCCGCAGACGCCTGAGCTTAAGAAATACAACGAGGAATACAATACCCGTGTAGTTACTTCTTCGGGGTATCTGAACGCATTGAAGGAAAAACGAACTAACTGAAAAGAGCCGGATGAGACATACTGTTTTGTTTTTATTTTTAATAGCATCGGCTTTGAGCTCAGAGGGCCAGGTTAAAATGATACGTTTTACCGATGTGGCTTCAAAAGCCGGTATTGATTTCAAATATACCTTCGGCGATAAACATTACGAGAATATCCTCGAAAGCAGCGGATCAGGGATTACCATCTTCGATTACAACAACGATAAGCTCATGGATATCCTGATGCTTAACGGCACTTACATTGAAGGAATATCCGATGAAGGAGGTGAGATTTACAAAAACACTCCTGACAGGCTGTACAAAAACAATGGCAACGGAACTTTTACCGACGTTACGGTAAAGGCAGGGCTGGTTGACTATAACTGGAGCATGGCCGCAAGCCCCATTGACTATGATAACGACGGCGACCAGGATCTGTTCCTGCTGAATTACGGGCCTAATGTATTTTACAGGAACAACGGCAACGGCACGTTCACGGATATCACGGATAAACTGAAATTAAAAGGCCCTGAAAAACTGAATGGATTTACAAAATGGAGCATCGGCGCGTCGTTTTTCGATAATAATCATGACGGCCGGCTTGATGTGATGGTTGGCAATTTCCTTGCATTTGATCCGAAATATATTTCCACGCAGACTCCCGGAATGATGCCTCACCCCTCAGAATACAATGGACAGGCTTCTTATCTTTACGAACAACAGGCAGATGGAACTTTTGCCGATGTAACTAAAAAGAACAACCTGTATTTCCCAGATTCAAAATGTATGGGACTTACGGTTTATGATTACGACAACGATAATGACCTCGATATTTTTGAAGCAAATGATCACCAGCTGAACTTCATGTTCAGGAATGACAAAGGGGTTTACAACGAAGTGGGCGTATCCATTGGTGTGGCTGCTAACAGCAAAGGCAAGGGCACGGGTTCCATGCATGGCACTATAGGGGATATTGACGGGGACGGACTGATTGACATCCTGGTTACCGACCTTGAATACGGTGCATTGTATAAAAACCTGGGAAACGGACTGTTTACCGATGTAACCGAATCGAGTGGAGTGGCAGGTGCATTGATTGGAAAAGGAGCCTGGGCAAGTGCTTTTATCGACTTTGACAATGATGGCGACCTAGATATCGTTTCAGCCAATGGAACTGCCGAGGAATTAATCCTTCAACTGCCTGTTTTACTGGAGAACGACGGTAAAGGTCATTTCAAAAATACCGGATCAACTTACGGGGATTATTTCGGAATAAAGCGGGCGGGGAGGGGACTTGCCGTTTGTGATTATGATAATGACGGCAGTATGGATATCGTCGTTTCGCATGTCGATTTGCAGGCTACGGCATCTCTTCTGCATAACAGCGGAGGAAACGGCAATCACTGGCTTGGTATTACACTTGAAGGAAAGAATGGACCTGTGACTGCCATTGCGGCAAAAGTATCCGTAACTGCAGGAGGCAGAAAACAGGAGTTTGTGAACCAATGGTCTACCGCCTATCTTTGCAATAATGATCCCCGCATCCATGTAGGTCTCGGCAAATCAAAAACAGTCGACCAGATTGAGGTGACCTGGAATAACGGGAAAAAAACAGTGATGAAGAATGTGGAAGGAGATAGGTATATTGTGATTAAAGAATAATTTGCTAATGTGTTAATGTGCCAATGTGCCAATGTGTTAATGTGCCAATATGCCAATGTGCCAATAATTAGCACATTAGCAAATTGGCAAATTAGCACATTATAGAAAGAAAAACATTTAATATAACATTGATATGAACCAATACATCGAACGCGTCATTGACCTGACGAAGCCGGAAAAGAACATCATTTACAATATGTCGCATGAAGAGGCAGTGAATATCCTTAAAAGCGGCGATGTGGATGCTGTTCGGAAGATTGACGGACAGTTTGCCCTGTTATCAGTCGACGGTAAAACAATTCGGATGGCCCGTTCCATCAGCAGACCCTTACGGTATTTCATTGCAAAACGGGCGGCAGGACCCAACCTGGTTGTAGCCGAAAGGATTGACGAAATCTACAAATATCTAGTCAGCGAAGGTCTTGATGACCAGTTCCACCCTTCTTATACCCGAATGGTACCCGCTCATTATATAACTAAAATTGAGCTGCTGGGTTGCCCTGATCCTAACCCGGTGTATGACCGGTTCTTTACACCGCAACGCAATAGATTCTCTGCGGATGATCCGTCTTCCATAGGCAAATTGTATATCGGAAATCTCTATAATGAAATTAAGAAATGGCTTTCGGGCCATGCTGTTAACGGCCCCATTGGTGTCAGCTTTTCAGCAGGCATCGACAGCGGATCCGTATTCTTGCTGACCTATCATGCCTTACGCGAACTGGGCCTGAGTCCCTCAAGATTAAAAGCTTTTACATTAAGCGTGGATGGCGACGGGCAAGACCTAATGCAGGCAAGAGATTTCATGGAAAAACTGGGACTTGAAATGTTCCTGGAGCCTGTGGAGGTTGATTTCTCCAGCCTTAACTGGCAAAAGGCGGTTAAGATCATGGAAGATTATAAGCCGCTTGATGTACAATCTGCTACAATGAGCCTTGCTTTGCTCGAAGGCATCAGGAACCGTTACCCTGATTGGAAATATGTAATCAGCGGGGAAGGCGGCGATGAAAATCTTAAAGATTACCCTATTGAGGAAAACCCGGAGCTCACCATCCGCAGTGTGCTGAATAACCTTATGCTGTATCACGAGGGCTGGGGCGTAGCATCAATAAAACATTCACTCACCTATTCCGGCGGATTAAGCCGTGGAATCACCCGCACACTGGCACCGGCAGAAATGCTCGGATTTGATGATTTCAGCCCCTATACGCTGCCCAATGTGATAGAAATAGCCGAGGGTATACCCTACATTGAAATGACTGACTGGGATCATGAAAAACTATATGAACTGAAGGGTTCCATTGTAGCATCCGGTGTTAAAGCTGTAACCGGTATGGACATGCCTGTATATCCGAAAAGACGTTTTCAGCATGGCGCCGCTTCAGGAAAAGCATTTAAAAAACTTTTCCCTGAAAAAGAGATTGTGTACAGGAAGCAATTCCTTTCGATGTATGAATGATCCGGGTATTATTCATAATAACCGGATCATTTCACACAGGGGTCCGAAAAACATCGTGGATCCCTTCAGACCTTATGGCTGGCTGGTAGAAAAGGAGAGAACTTCAAAAGGCATTGTTGAAGACACTGCTGTAGTGTTCCTTACAAACAGGGAATGCCCTCTTCACTGCCTCATGTGTGACCTGTGGAAAAACACACTGGATGAAACCGTTACGCCAGGCGCCATACCTGCACAAGTTCAGTATGTTTTGTCGCATATCAGCGGTGTAAAGCATATTAAGCTATATAACAGTGGCAGCTTTTTTGACCCCAATGCGATACCTCCCGGAGATTACAAAGCGATTGCCGATTTGCTCAGTGACTTTGAAACGGTAATTGTCGAAAGCCACCCGGTGTTTATAAACCACCGTACTGAGGAATTTAGGAAAATGCTTAAACCGGATTTACATGTGGCTATTGGGCTTGAAATCGCTGATGACAGGATGCTGCTGAAACTCAATAAGAGGATGAGCCTTTCCGATTTTAAGAAGTCAGTCGGATTTCTGAGTAACCTGTCGGTTCTGTCGCGTGCATTTATTCTTCTCCGGCCGCCATTTGCATCGGAAGAAGAAGGTATTGAATGGGCGTGTAAATCCATTGATTTTGCGTTTAGCGCGGGTATTGAATGTTGCACGGTAATACCGGTGAGGGGAGGAAACGGTGTCATGGAACAACTGAAAAATGACGGCATGTTTTTACCCCCTGATATCCGGTCGCTTGAAAAGGTGATTGAATACGGAATCAGTCTTCAAAAAGGTAGGGTATTTGCCGATACTTGGGATCTCGGGCTTTTCTCAACGTGTGATCACTGCCTGACTGCCAGAACAGAAAGGTTAAACATAATGAATCTTACTCAGGAGATACCTGGACAAATTGTTTGTGAATGTAACCATACATCCCTTCACACCTGACAGTGCACGAAGGACTGTCAGCGTTTGATTTTTTAATTATAATTTACCTGATAAATGAAAAAACTGATTTTTTTACCTCTGACGATTCTTGTTGTCATGTCATGCACACAAAACAACGATGCATTGAAACATAAAGCACTATCCATTGCCACGCAATTTGCGTTACAAAAAACCGATCAGGGGAAAGCATTTACCGATTCAAACGGTGTAGTCTCCGTAGGCGACAGTATGGCACGATTTGTAATCGATCCTGGCCGGGTATTTTCGGGATTGGCTGACTCCGCTTCCAAAAACAGCCAGGTGTGGATTACAATTGATTCCATACATGAACAGGGACTGATGCCGGATTACCATTTACTACTTGAATCGGATGGTGATTCACTTAAAATCGCCCGTGTCATCCGTTCGGATGCCAGGATATTAGGCATTAATGAAGGCATTATAACAGCTGAAGTACCTACTCATGATCCTTCATCACCTTTGTATTACTGCTCAGAGTGCAGAGACACCGTGTTATTTAAGCTGAAAGGAGAATCACTCATCCTGGCGACCCGAAGGTGAACGCTCACATGACTATGGGCGCTGTTTGTAAACGGCCACTTTATTCCTGTTTACACCTGCCACAACAAGGGAGGTATCGCCCTTAAAATAAAGAAGTGACTGAACCATTCCCTTGATGGCCATTCCGCTTTGAGACGGAGACAATACATTAAACGTTCCTTTTCCGGTATTCAGCATCACATTACTCTTGCTGGCATCATAATAGCCGGTGGCAATATCATAGGTATGATCGTTTCCTGTAAGGATAACATCCTGCATATTGTCCCCGTTAAGATCCGTTACAATCATTCTGGTTATAGGCGCCAATTGCAGAGGCAGGGGCAGCTTTTCCCAGGTAAAGGTACCTTTGTCATTCCAAAGGATGTAGCTTGAAGCGGTTTTAACCTGCAACTTAAATTCAGCCTGTTTAAGAAAAGCCGGATCAATCATGTCCTTAAAAGAGGCGTAGCTAAACGTGGCGTAATCCTGGAATCTCCTGGCAAAATAGTTGGATTGTGACCACAGTTCATCCAGGTAATTTATGGGATATTCTGTCATCTGGCCTGAAATGTCGGTCCAGTAACCGGTTGCTATCGGATCAATTGTACCGTCCATATCCAGGTCAATTGCATAAAGCGAAAGAGGATACTGATCGGAAACGGTAAACCGGTTGTTTTCACCCAGGTTACCGGCTATATAGTCTTCATCGCCGTCCTGGTCAAAATCACCCGCTGCCAAAGAATACCATATCCCGGTATGGTCATTGAATCCGCTGATTGTCTGTGGTTCAAGCCCTTTTCCCTTTATGTTCTTTAATATCAGGAGGGAATTCCAGTCGCGTGCCAGCAATAAATCTTCAAATCCATCCTTATCATAATCCGTCCAGATGGCATCGGTAACCATGCCCAGGTTGAGCTTGCACCAGGGTTCAACATACAATCTTCCTTTATCATTAAGTACAAGCCAGCTATGGTTTGCATAAGGATACATACCTTTTTTAACACGTGAAGCGATAAAGAAATCCATATCACCGTCATGATCAAAATCAATAGCACGGATAACGGAGGCAGGAAACTGGGGTATTGGTAACTGCGTTCTTTCATATTTGCCATTCTGGTTTACATACAGAAAGTGCTTATATTCGCTTTCATCCTGGTTTTCATATCCGCCGGCAATGGCGACTACATCGTTGTCTCCGTCGTTGTCAACGTCAGCTATTTCAAAGCCTGATTCAGAAAATTCCTTGTGACCGGTGAGGCCCGGGAATTCAGTTCTTATAAAACGGTTGTCTTTTTGGATATAGACCATTGTCGGCAATTGATTGGTTGATCCGATAATGATATCGTCAAGACCGTCATTGTTGATATCACCTTTTGCCATGCACGGACCGATCTGGGAGAATTTGTGCTGAATGATTTTTTGGTTCAGGAAGAAATCAGGAAAATCGGTCTGCTGATGCACATAATCGATTACATCATCCGCTTTTTCAAACATATAGCTCTTCTTAACCGGGTTACTATGCGGTTTCTGCACGGCATTATTTTCATCTATAACGATCATCCCGTTAATAGCGGGTGTTTTAATAACCGTTTCATTGCCCGAGGCAGGCCATGTTATGCGCAATGAATCGATCTTTTGATTTTTTCCTATACCGAAGTGCAACACCGGATCCACTGACGAAGCATAGCCGCGTGTAAGAAACTTTTCAAGGAACTGGTATTTACCATTGCTCCAGATTTCGGCTTTGGCTCCTACAGCCATAGTGTTTCCGCCTTTTCCGATAAGACGTATAGAGATATAATTCGAGGTTTTGGAAGATTTTTCAATAGTCTTGTTCCGATACACAAAAGCGTTATCGTCGAGGTTATTAGTGACATAATCAAGATCGCCGTCATTATCCAGGTCAACGAAAGAAGCTCCATAGGAATATGAAGGAGTTTTTCCAAGCCATTCGTCCGTCTTTTGGACAAACTTAAGATTGCCTGTGTTTTCAAATGCCATATTAGGCACCTTAATCGCAGGGGCCTTGTCAATAATCTGTTCATCTGTACCCAGGGACCCGAACATTTCGGCTTTATATTTTGTCCAGTCCTTATCGGTCATATCTTTAGGATAGCCATTGGCAACAAGAAGGTCTTTATCACCGTCATTGTCATAATCGGCAAATAAAGGTGACCAGCTCCATTCTGTGGCATAAATTCCTGCATACTGACCCACTTCACTGTAGGGTACAAGATCGCCGTTAATTAATCCGTTATGAACCTGGAGCATGTTGCGGAGTATCTGGTGCTCATATCCGAACTTATCGTCATTCAGGTAAAATATATAACTGAACCCGTTAATCGTTTGTTTTTTCTTGTAATAATGTTCCGGCAGCATATCCATCGTAAAGATGTCAGGAAAGCCGTCGTTATTGATATCAGCCATGTCATCACCCATTGATGATTTGGTTTGATACGAAAGAAGGGAGGCAATTTCATTTTTAAAAGTTCCGTTGCGCTGGTTTATATAAAGGAGGTCGTTTGACATGTAATCGTTGGATACATAAATATCCGGGTAACCGTCTTTATTTACATCGCCGATTGCCAGTCCCAGTCCGAATCCCTCAATTGTTATCCCGGCTTCAACAGTAACATTTGTAAAAGTTCCGTCATTATTGTTCCTGTAAAGCTGATCGTTGTTTTGTGCAGTGCCATCAGTGATTTTTGCCCTGTACATCGTATTCATGCGGGTTGTCAGCGTATTGTTCAAAACATACAGGTCGAGATCCCCATCGAGATCATAATCGAAGAAAGCGGCATTTACACTCTGATGATCATCGGCTATCCCATATTTCTCAGCCATTTCAGTGAAAGTAGGGGATTCTTTTCCTTTGGAACCATTATTGATCCACAACCTGTTTTTACAGTTTGCCGGGTTAGGCCCGGTGCTTGTAAGATATACATCCAGTAATCCGTCGTTATTTATATCAACCATGGATACACCGCTGTACCACTGGCTATTGTTAAGTCCTTCAAAATTTCGTGTAATGTCCATGAAATTAAAATCTCCAAGATTAAGGTACACTCTCGGAGAAACCATGTTTCCTGCAAAAACGATATCCTGCAGTCCGTCATTGTTCAGGTCGCCAATACCCACACCGGCTCCGTTGTAGATGTATTCATATGTCATCACATGAAAACTGTCGCTTTCAGTTATCCGGTTATTAAAGTCGATTCCTGTCTGCTTTGCTGTAAGCAGTTGAAACCTTGGTGATTTTGAGCATGAAATGGCAAGCAATGCCAGAACAGCAAGGGCAATATTTTTCATGGATTCTCTTATTTAACAGATGCAGCAAAGGATGTAAATATATAAAAAAAGTGGACTACCCTGGGGCAGTCCACTTAAGAATATCATGACAGATATTGATTATCTGTTCTGAACAATTTTACCGTTTGAAAGGTCAATCTGACGCTGAGGAACAGGATAAGTAACATCTTCGGGACCTACAACAGCAGATCCGTAGAGTGCGTTACCCCATGTAAGGGTTTTCTGATAGTTAAGTACCCTGTTGAGTTCTTCTACAGTTTTACCCCAACGATTCAGGTCGAAATACCTGTGGCCTTCAAGACCAAGTTCAAGTTTTCTTTCAATCTGAAGAGCATAGAAAGCTTCATCCTCGTTAGCAAAAGCTGCGGGATATTCAGCGATTTCATAGGTAGCTGCGTTGGTTGTATTGTCGGATTCTTTAACAAAACCGGCAGCATTTGCAGCTCTGTGACGGACCCTGTTGATATAATCTGTTGCTTCGGCCAGATCCGGTGTAGCTTTGAAAATATCACATTCGGCAATCATCAGAAGTACGTCTGCATAGCGGATCATACGATAACCGTTTGAAGTCCAGCCTGATGTCCAGTTACCAACTTCGGTAAACTGACCCTGCTGTGATTTCTTGTAAACCTGTTTCTTGGCTGAGAAAGGTCCGGAATAGCTTTGATCCCTGATCCAGTCGCCACCGGTATGTACACCCCAATCCCAGAAAGGAATACCTCTTCTTCCAACTGACCAGTCAAGACGCGGGTCAACAGGCTGTGATTCATCCTCAGTCCATCTTAATTCCCAGTTTGCAGGTGAAGTCAAAGGATTTTTACCCCTGATACCGTTTGTATCAATACATACATAGCCAAGATCCTTGAAAGGTTCAGCAGGATTATATACAGTAACACCCTGGTTAACAGCGTATTTAGATGTAGGATCCCATATGCTTCCACCCGGAACGCCCTGGTCATTCTTAACAGCATTGGCAGGAGTATCGAAAGTGAAATTCGGCAAAGGAAGACCACCTTGAGTTCTGAACGTATTTACATATTCCTGGTTCGGAATGAAGAAACCGCAGCAACCGCCGGGTGAACCGTTGTTGCCTTTGTAGGGGAAGTTCAGAACTTCGCCGCCACCTGCATTTGATCCGCCTGAACCATCATTTACAGAGTACTGAACGGTATAAATGGATTCTACGCCGTTACGGTTTGCAATGTCGAAAATTTCACCGTATGTAGGTGCAAGTCCGATAGGATCACCGTTCGGCTTTTTACCGTTGAGTTCCACATCCTTAAGCAGAGCGATAGCAGCATCATAATCTTTGTTCATCTGCATTTGAGCTTTAGCCAACATTACCTGGCTTACTGTCTTATTCCAGCGGCCGATCTGGCCCATATCCAAAGCAAGAGAAGTTCCTGCTGTAAGGTCAGCAATGATCTTCGCTTTTATGGTTTCCTGAGATTCAGTATTTGTAACCTCATAAGGGTCAACTGTTTCATCAACATAGGGAATCTTTTCCCAGAATCTCCATGCTTCAAAATGGTAGAAACCGCGAAGAACCCTGGCCTGATTTACGAAGTTATCGTATTGCTCCTGGGTAATCTGGCCTGCATCAAGTGTCATTTTTGCAAACTGAATCGTTGAATTACAACGGGCAATACCTTCATAAAGCATTCTCCATTTGTTATTGATCTTACCGTTTGTGGCAGTTTCAGAGAAAGTCTGGACCGGGTTCATTTCCGGCTGGTCACCTGCGTCTGAACCTTTGTTTGCTTCCAAACCACGTACTGAACCCCAAAGCCAGTTGGTATTGGTGGCATCCCACTGGTCACCGCTTCCGCTGTTGGAAACGCCGTCAAGAAGTGAGTAAGCTCCAATCAACAGGTTGTCAACACCTTTCTCAGATATCAAGACCGTCTGGTCAAGGCTGCCGTTTGGTGTGACTTCAAGGAAGTCACTGCTGCAGGAATTCGCAATTCCGATTGCAGCAATTGATATAGTGATTAATATATTTCTCTTTTTCATCTTATGAAAATTTATTAATTATAAACCAAGATTGAGGCCGACGTTGAACTGCCTTACAGTGGGGTAGTTACCGTAGTCAATACCGAATGCAGTATCACCACCACCGAGTTCGGGATCAAGTCCTGTATATTTGGTAAGTGTGAAAAGATTAACAGCCTGTACATAAACCCTGAGGTTCTTGATTTTTACCTTGTTCACGATGCTTTCGGGAATGGTATAACCAATGGTCAGGTTTTTAAGCCTTAAGTAAGAACCATCCTCAATGTAATAGCTTGTCGACTGTGTATTGGTCGAGAAGTTTGAAGTATTGGATGCCTTAGGAACGTCGGTATTGGTTCTGTCAGGTGTCCAACTCTTGGTCAGCAGGTCCTCGCTCTTCTGTCCCTGGAATGATGGCCAGAAATCAGTCCACCATTTGTTCCAGTTATAGATGTCATTGCCATAGCTTCCATAGAAGAAGGCTGACAGGTCTAAATTCTTATAATTCAGACCAATATTCAAACCATAAGTGAAATCGGGATTGGGGTTACCAATTACCTGGCGGTCACCTGGATCAATTTTAGAATCGAGAGCTGCATCACCCTGGTTAACGTTCTGGAATTTCATGAAGCCGGGAGCAGCACCATCCTGTGTAGGAGAGTTAGCAACATCAGCATCGCTCTGGAAGAGGCCGATAACTTTGTATCCGAAGAATGAGGATACTGCTTCGCCTTCCATGTTACGAACGAGGTTTCCAATACGTGATCCGCCTGATTCAAAGAAAGGAGTGCTGTTGTCAACCTTTATGATTTCGTTCTTGAAGGTTGTGAAAGTCAAATTGGCATTGAAACCAAGGTCACCGAAATTATTCTTATAACCAACTTCCATATCAACACCTGAGTTCTTCATCTGACCTACATTGATATAGGGAGCAGTTGCTGAACCTACGGTTCCCGGTACTTCAGGCTGGAAAAGAAGGTCTTTGGAGGTCCTTGAATACCAGTCAAAAACTAAGGTTAACTTGTTGTCGAACAGACCGCCTTCAAAACCGATGTTTGTACTGACGTTGGTTTCCCATTTAGCATTTGGGTTGGCAATTGTGGTTGCACGGAAACCTTCAACAGAGGAAGTTCCTGTACCATCAAGGTCATAGTATGATGAACCGGCTCCACCGCCATACAATGCATACTGGTTCTGTGGCTGAACCGGGATCTGGTTACCCATGGTACCGTATGATCCCCTGATTTTCAGTTCAGACAGCCAGGGCAGACCATCGAGAAATGCTTCTTCGCCAATGCGCCATCCGGCAGATACTGAAGGGAAAATACCGTATTTATCGTCCTGACCAAATACTGATGAACCGTCACGGCGAACCGTTGCACTCAACAGGTATTTATCCATGAACTGGTAGTCAGCCTTGATAAACTGGCTTAACAACGCTCTAGGAGTGTAGTAATTTGAATTGGCATTCTGTATCTTCTGTCCGTTGTTCAGAGTGCGGAATGACAGTTTATCGGAGAAATAACCGGCACGGTTACCTGATACATCACGGCCAAGACCGGTCTCTAAAGCTTCGTAACCTAATACTGCATTGATTGTATGCTGTCCGAAAGTTTTGTTAAGGTTCAGTGTATTTGACCAGAACCAGTCGCCACCAACACCGGCACCTTCGCTCATGGAAGCGGTACCCACGTTTTCAGCTCTTTCATAGGTAGCAAAACCATAGTCAGTATAATAATAGGTAGCATAGGTACCACCTACTGTGCTTCTGAAATTCAAACCTTCGAGAAGTTTCACATCCAGGTAGGTACTGGCAATCATGCGCAGGTTAAGGTTCATGTCGTCTTTATCCCTGTTGAGGTCAGCCAGTGAGTTGGTGCTGTTACCAAGACGGGGGGCAATACCTGTACCGCCGTATTCGCCAACTTTGAAAGTATGTGATGAACCGGCAATTTCCTGTGTGATAACAGCAGGAATAATAGGCTGTGTTCTGTATGATGCCATCTGGATCGGGCTTCCTTCACCAAGGTTGGTAACCTGGTGTGACCTGGTCATGGCGAGGGTAAAGTTTTCACCAACTTTAACACGGTCATTCAGGAATGTCCATTCCGAGTTGAAACGGCCACTATACCTTTTTTCGTAGGTACGAAGAATGATACCACCCCGGTCGAAATAGCCGAAACTACCGAAGAATCTTGCTTTGTCATTACCACCTGACAATGATATGTCATGGTTCTGAATCGGTGCAGGATCGGTAATTACATCATACCAGTCAGTGTGAGCAGCCCATGAAGGTAATGTAGGAGCTGCATTGGCACTTGAACCATACAGAGGATGAACTTCGAAATCAGGAATGTTATCGTCATCCGGTCCGTCAACTGTACCATTTAATTTATCATTCTTGTAAACAAGCCACTGTAAATCGGCATACCCTTCGGTGGTTACAAAACCGCTTGTCGGGCCTTTGCCGGGCAGCTGGGAGCCAACATACATATCGTAGTTAACCTTGATTCCCTGGCCGCCTTTTTTGGTTGTTACAACGATAACACCGTTTGAAGCCCTGGAACCGTAAACTGATGCTGAACCAGCGTCTTTCAGAACTGTCATGGTTTCAACGTCGTTCGGGTTCAGGGTGGTGATATCGGTTGTAGGAACACCGTCAACAATGTACAACGGGTCGTTTCCTTCGAATGAGCTGATACCCCTGATCCTTACTTTTGCTGCTTCACCGGGCTGTCCGCTTCCTGTTACAGTCACACCTGAAGTGCGGCCCTGTAACTGGCTGGTAACGTTACCGGTAGGAATGGCAGTCAGTTTGGAGGTTTCAACTACACCAACAGCACCTGTGATATCGCGCTTACGCTGTGTTGAATAACCTGTTACAACTACTTCCTGCAACGAAACGATGTCCTGTTTAAGAACTACGTCAATCGCACTCTGAGCACCAACAGTAACTTCTTCGGTAAGATAGCCGATGAATGAAAATTGTAAAACTGCATCGGGACCCGGAACCTTAATCGAATAGGCGCCGTTCATGTCGGTAATTGTTCCGTTCATTGTGCCCTTAAGTAATACATTCACACCCGGTGCAGGTCCTTCACCTTCGATGGTAACCTTACCGGTAATGGTTCTTTCCTGGGCGAAAGCAAAGCCCAATGAAAGCACCATGCTGAGCATAAACAGCGCAATGCGCTGTACCTTGGTAATTTGCATGGTTAAAAGTTTTTTGTAAACAATTAGTTAATATTAGGGTTAAAAAGATAACACCAATCCTTAGGGGGATTAATGTTACTGCAAGATATTAAAAATATATTAAAAATTACATGATCTGTTGTTTTTTTTAAAATTATTCTCTGAATTGTACATTAAGTTAAAAGTTAATAACCAGAAAAACAATAAAATAAGATTTAAATATTGTTGAAAATATTCTACTAACTATCTCAATGTTTCACTGTAGCGGGTATTCAAAATCAGCACATTCTGATCAGCACACCGTCATTGAAACTAACGTAACACTCTTTTTCATTCTTTTACCGGACGCCCTTTCTACGTTAAAACTGAGGTAATAACAGGAACAGACGTGAAAAACATTTGTTTCGTTAGTTTTATGAAAATTTAACCATTTCGTTACATTTTTTTAAAAAAACATCAATTTCCGGGTAAATTATTATCTTCATTGAATGAAAAATGAAGAATGAAAAATGAAGAATGAAAAATGAAGAATGAAAAATGAAAAATGAAATAATGAACACCGAACACCGATTTATGATTTAAGAAGTTTTACCTAACAGACTAACAGACTAACAGACTACTCCCATGACAAAACTTATCAAAAAGGAATACCTCGTTCCCTTCATTCTCGTAACTGCCCTGTTTTTATTCTGGGGGATTCCCGGGAACATGAATGATATCCTTATCAAACAGTTCATGAAATCATTCGAATTAACCAGGCTTCAGGCAGGACTTATCCAATCGGCCTATTATATGGGTTATTTTGTACTTGCAATACCGGCAGGCCTGCTTATGCGGAGGTTTGGTTATAAGGCAGGACTGGTAACCGGTCTTATGCTTTTTGCCCTCGGCGCTCTCCTTTTCTGGCCCGCTGCTATTATTGGTAAATTCGGTTTCTTCCTTTTCGCCCTTTTTGTAATTGCTTCAGGTGCATCATTTCTTGAAACCGGTGCCAATCCTTTTATTGCAACCCTCGGGGATCCGGAATCATCGGAAAGAAGGCTTAACTTTTCACAGGCCTTTAATCCTATCGGTGCCATTTCCGGTGTGGGCATCGGCACACTGTTTATTCTATCGGGCATTGAACACAGTCCTGAGAAGATTGAAGCACTGAAACAGGCTGGTACCTATGCTTCCTACCTTCACAGCGAAACACTCCGGGTAATCGTTCCATATGCCGTACTGGGTTCAATTGTTTTTTTATGGGGCATTTTAATTCTGGTTACAAGGTTTCCTAAATCAACGGGTACTGAGGAAGAAGACAGAGGACTGATCAAAGACCTGTTTAAATACCCGCATTTTTATAAAGGTGTATTTGCCCAGTTTTGCTATGTGGGTGCACAGGTAGGCACATGGAGTTTCTTTATACAATATATACAGGATTATACCGGTGAACATGAAAAACTTGCCGGAACACTGCTTGTTGGCACGCTGGGAGCTTTTGCCGTCGGACGGTTTTCTGCCACCTGGCTCATGCAGTATGTCAAACCATCCAGGCTTATGGGGATCTACGGATTCATTAATATTACACTCGTTCTTCTTGCCATCCTTGTACCGGGATGGATCGGTGTCTGGTCCATATTTCTGACAAGCTTTTTTATGTCGCTGATGTTTCCCACCATATTTGCCATGGGAATTAAAGGCCTGGGTGAAAATACAAAGCTCGGAAGTTCCCTGATGGTCATGGCCATTATCGGCGGTGCCGTATTTACCCCGATCATGGGCGTGATTTCCGACCGCACACACAAAATGGCCATAGCCATGATCGTAGTGCTGGTTTGCTATATCGTGGTTACCTGGTATGCATTTTTAGGCAGCAAACCTAAGGGATCGTCATTGCGAGGAGCTTGAAAAAACTATGATTATAGTACAAAGTTTTCGTCGACGAAGCAATCTGCCGGAACAGGCACAGCGATACAAAGAGTGTTTCATGGCTAGGCTCTTCCTGTTCGGGCAGAATGCTTCGTCGACATCAATATAAGTTATAATCATAACTTTGTCTGCTCCTCGCAATGACGGATCTTTCTAAACATCTAATCATCTAAACTTCTAAACCACATGATAAGAAGAAACTTCCTCACTACCTCCGCCCTCGCTGCTACAGGCATACTGGCCTGCACACCCAAAAAAGTTGAAACCGCAACAGCTGAAACCGGTGCCCTTGCTGATCCTCTGGTTCAGAAAGCCATTAATGTGCTTTTGTGCAACCAGCGTATGGCATGGGAACAGGGTACCGCTTCGCAGGCTCTTATTTCAGTTGGTAAGAAAGACCTTGCCATCTTGTTTGCCCGCGATGCCGTTGTCAGGCAAACTTCCGAAGGCCGCCTCGGAATTGTAGCCAATGACCCGGGAGTTACCGATCCGGCTTCGAACGGTGAAGCTGTACTCCTTGCCTGGAAAGAAACAGGTGATGAAAAATATAAGAAGGCTGCGGAAGCCATGTACAATTATCTTAAAAACATAGCTCCAAAAACAAAGGACGGTGTTTTGCATCATATTACGTACGCACCCCAGGTATGGAGCGACGCTTCTTTTATGGCCCCTCCGTTTCTTGCCCTGATGGACGATTATGATGAAGCCGTGAAGCAAATAGCCGGATTTGTGAAGTATCTTATGGACCCCGAAAAGAAACTGCTGTACCACCAGTGGGACGAATCAAAGAATGAATATTCCCGCAAGCTGCTGTGGGGTGGGGGAAACGGATGGACTGCCGCTGGAATAGCTAAAATCATCAATGTGCTTCCCTCCAACCGGGATGACCTGAAAACCACACTCACCGGCATTGGCAAAGACATTATCGACGGATGCATTGCCTTTATGCGGCCGGATGGATTATTCCACGACATCATTGACGACAGCAATTCCTTTGTTGAAACGAATCTTGGACAGATGATCGCTTTTTCAATCTATACAGGTGTTAAATCGGGATGGCTCGATGCTTCATACCGCGAAAAGGCTGATAGGATGAGAAATGCAGCACGTTCAAAGGTTGACTCACAGGGAGTGATTACCGGGGCATGCGGCTCGCCTTCATTTGACAAGGTAGGCACATCCACCGAAGCCCAGTCGTTTTTCATCATGATGGAAAGCGCATGGCATTCACTCCAGTCGTGAATACTCAAACCTGGGAAAGCCTGACCGGCCGTCGAGTGTATAACTCAGGAAACGAAGTTTGAAATAATTTCCCTGCGCGGTTTTTACAACGTAATTGTAACCGGTTTTTACTTCATAGGTAGCAGATCCGCCTCCTGTAATATCTACAGTGACATTCTTCCACCTGTAACCCGGAATGTCGCGCTCGCCTGTAAGATCCATTCCGGCAACCCTGTCGATAGTAATGTCATTGTAAGCGGACACTGAATCAATGGCTACCCGGGTATTCCATACATTCAGCAATGCTCCGCCCACATGATAGGGTATGGTTTGTCCGAACAGCGTAGCCAGGTCATAATACGGGGTAAACACAAGGTCGTATTCATCATGGCCCGGTTCAGGCTGCACCTGGTCTTTTACCAGGAAAGAATAATATACAAAATTAAAACCGCTCTTTTTCCTGATACTTACACTATCGGATTGAACGGCATCCAGGTACCTGAACCGGTAACTACTGTCGGTTACTTCATCAAACACAATTTTTTTAATCTGCTGAAAGGTTCCGTTAATTAAACGCCCCAGCAGGTAAACATTTCCGGTATACTGTTTCTGTATCCCTTCCGTAAACACCCAATTGCCTGCGGCAGTGCCTTCAGGCCACAACGACTGCACATCGTATAAACCCGTCAGAGCATCAGGAAAATGAGAGGACTGGTTCATGTCGGTCACACCGGTATTATATAAAAACCAGTGCGCCCCTGAATTGGTGATGATATGCCAGCCATCGGGCCCGCATTCGAAACCAAGCTGCCAGTCGTTAACAGGGTTTACCGAAACCGTTTGCCCTGATTCAAGGTCAAACCAGGTCTGGTATACCTGAACGGAATCCTGAATTGTTGTAATGCTTCCCGGAAAAGGCTTCACAGGTTCATCTTCGGTGAAACACGCCTGCATCAAGAGAATCAGCAGTAATCCGGGGATGAGAAGCTTCATTCGTTCATTTTTTATCAAAGGTGAAAATGGCATTCATAAAGAAAACTCTTCCGTAACCTATGGCAGCTGAATTGTCCACGCTGCCGTGAAAATTAAGATTTCCGGGTGAATCAATCAATGTGACGTTGAAAATATTTTTCAGACCGGTTGAAATAAATAACCGGTCTGACATAAACGATCTTGACAAAGTGGCATCAAGCGTATTATAGCTGCTGGTGAGTTCCTGTGCAATGCCGTCAAGCTGTCCTTCGGGACTGTAATTGCCGGCAAAATCAAGAAACCGGTCGGTGTATTTGTAAAAAAGCGCCAGTTGCAAACCGGGCTTAAGAAATTTCAAGGTAGCTGAGGTTACAAAATCGGTTGACCAGCTGTAGCTGTTATTCTGATCAATCCGGTTTCTGCCCGTTGCCGTTATAGTTGAATTCCATGTAAACCGGGGTGAATACCTCAGTGTTATACCGGCCTCGGCTCCCATCGTCTTAAAATGCCCGGGTACATTGAAATACTTTCCCCATCCCGGTTTTTGAGTACTGATAGCCAGTTGCACAGCATCTTTTATCGAATTGTAAAAAACAGAAGTTTCAAGTCCTATCATTCTTCTGTCACTATAAAGCGTATAATTTGCAGAAGCGCTCACGTTATCGGCCGTCTCAGGCTTTAACTCCGGGTTTCCGTGTATTTCATGGTTGTTGTCGATGAATTCAAGATACAGCTGTTTAAGGGATGGAGCCCTGAATCCCTTTGCATAGGAGGTTCTCAGTACAAGATTGTCTTTTACGTATTTTAAAGTTACCCCGTATATTACCGGAGCGCTGTAATTTGAATTGTGCATAAGCCTCAGGCCGGGCTGGATGCTGAGTCGGTTAACAGGGGAATAAATTATCCCGCCAAATGCTGATAAGTCATATATGTCTTTCCGTCCGCCGGTTCGCTTTCCGTCCGCCGATTCGTAATTCATATCTATACCGGTCTGAAACTGAATTTTACCTCCCGGTTTATTTGAAATGAATCCACGGGCTGATACCATGTTGAACCTTGTTGTGTCGTGAAGATCTGCATCAGCGGCCAGTGTCTTATGCAGGTTAACAAGGTCGTTAAGGTATGTCAATTTCTTTTTTTCATAATAGGAATACCCCGCCTGCAGGTTGAACATGATCTTTTTGTCTGAACTGGTTACCAGGTTCAGCCTGTTGTTCCATCGCGCGGTGAAATGATACCCGTCGAGCGCCTTTTCATAAAGATTTGCCAGTGTCAGGGCTCCCGGGTCCCTGAGTTCTTCATGTAGGTAATCTGAGAATAGTGCCAGTTTAAGATTTTGGGTCTTCACCCGGTAATCGACGCCTGCCATGTATTGTAGTTTCGGCTTCCATACACGGTACCTGGAGGTATCAACCGGTCCCCAGCCTGAAAAAAAATTCCTGGCGGCATTGAAGCCTATCGACTGATTTTTTTTTGTTCTTGAATACTGAGCATTCAGGTTATAAATACCGGCAGATTCATAATATCCGTTCGCCGAACCGTGCCAGGGTTTGTCTGAATGATCGGCAGTTATAATATTAATGGCACCGGCCAGGGCATTGCTTCCGTATACCACCGACATAGGCCCTTCAACAATTTCGATATGATCGACGTTGTTCAGTGTAAGCTGACCCAGGTCAATTCTGTCGGCAATTCTTCCGGTCACCGGCATTCCGTCAATCAAAATTTTTACATGTTCACCACTCAGTCCCCGAATTCGTACATAGTCGCCCAACACCCCTTCGGAGCGTACCTGGAAACCGGGTTCGGTCCGCAATAACTCTCCCAGCGAAGAAGCAGCTTTAAGCCGGATATCTTTCTGATCAATGACCCTGATATCATACACCGACCGGTCGGCAGGTTGCGGACGGTACTGGCCCGTTACCACAACCTGCCGGATGGTATCCGTTTTCTGACCGGTGGCTGTTATGCAGATAAAAGTGAGGCATACAGGAAAAAGTGAAAAAACAGTATGCCTTGTGAGAATATGCTTAATGAAATCAGTCAACTTTCTTTATTTTAATATCGATGGTTCCTGCAGTGTTTCCGCCATATCCTGTAAAATATAACTGCCATGTATGGCCGTCGACTGATTGAATGAAATAACTGGTACTGTCGGCTATGGATATCTCATGAGTTACCGGATCGGATACTTTCCAGTCATAACCGATCACATCCGCTGCATCACTGAATGTTGCCCCGGTGTCGTTTACTTTCTCGGGATCACCGGTAACTTTGGCAACCTTTACATCCGGATTCGATAACACGCCCATCACAGGGTAATCCATAAACTGACCGGGTCCGGCAGGTATCTTAACCACATACCTTGTAAAAAGGAGATCCCATGAATCCATATCAGGTTCTGCTTCCACAACCTGGTTATCCACAAGCGAATAATGAATAAAATGTTTCTTGTTATCATAAGGGGTAGTAGGAAGTGAAGCAACCTGCTCATTCCCGCCGTCCAGGTCTGCCCAGCGGAATAAATTGCTTGAAGTGGCTCCAAGCTTTGCCCTGATCATGAACTTCTTCATCGAACTGTCTGAAAGTTTAATAACATAAACCGAATCACCTCCCACGTTATGATCGGTGTTGGCATGATACGTGCCCCACCCGTAATTCGGAAAACCGGTTGCTGTGCGGTTAAATGCCCCGTTTGACCAATCCGATTTATCGTTGAATAGTTTACTTCTTCCTGTTGTTGATGCCTCATTAACAGCATCCCAGTCGTTGGTATCACCAACACTGTATAGTTCAACGCCGGCTCCTTCATTGATCAGAACTGTCGCTGTTTGCAGGGGAACGGAAAAAGCGATATCCCAGGTTGACCGTTCAACGGATGATGCCACCCCGTTTGCGAGACTATAATATATATCATTTGAACTGTTTGAACCCATAGCTACTGTGGCTGAAACAAAAGATTTACTTATGCTGTTATCATCATTTTTTTCGCAGCCAAAAACAACCATAGCCAGCAAGGCCATGAAATAAAGTGATTTATTTACCATGTTAAAATTATTTACGATTTACGATTATTCACCTCACCCCCTTACCCCTCTCCTAAAAGAGAGGGGCGATTCGCACAGGCACAGCTTAACGCCCCTCTCTTTTAGGAGAGGGGCTGGGGGTGAGGTGTGACAGCGCAAATTTTAATTTGAAGGGGGTCCCCGGAAAAGAAGATCGGTCAGGTAAACTGTAAGTATTCCCGGATTCTTATCAGGAATTTTAATGACAGAAAAAGCAAGCTGCTTTTCGAATTTCAGGGGTAAGATGAGATCATCCTGTTGCTGATCAGCATGGTGACCGGTGTAAGACAATGTCTTTGCATCAGATAACAGGTTATATTCGTGACTTTGGTGAGGTAAGCTAAAATGGTGCCTTCCAGTGATCCCGATGATCATGAAAGCCCATACCAGTGATAAATACAGCAGATAGGGAAGAGCGGTATTTAAACCTCCGAGAAAAAACATGCAGGTGCGAATTTAACATATAACAAAAAAAAGACCCGAAAGTTTCGGGCAAAAAATATTTACGATTTAAAGATTTACGATTTACGATTATGCCTCAATAGATATCCAATCGTAAATCGAACCAATCGTCAATCGTCAATTGTAAGTTGTTTTCTAATCGTAAATCGAATTAATCGTAAATCGTAAATCGTCAATCGTCAATCGTAAAATATAGCTATAGGCTGAGCAATACCTTCAGCCTATAGCCAACAGCCTATAGCCTTTTCTCTCATACCGCTGTTGTTCCGCCACCCCCGATCAGCCTCAGCAGAATGGCGATGATGGCCAGGACCAGCAGGATGTGAATTACTGCTCCTGCGCTGTATGCGAAAAATCCTATTGCCCATCCGATTATCAGAATAACAGCAATAACATAAAGTAAGTTTCTCATCTCATTGATTTTTAATTAAATACTGGAAAATTAGAATACAAATCCCAGGGTAGCCTGCACCCAGGCATTTTTATATCTCGGATCGCTCGACGTACCATCTCCGTTATTATTCTGAAGATCAAAACCCACTCTTCCCGATATTACTAAAGGATAAGCAATCAGGTCAATTCCTCCTGTCACCCCAAACACATTCTTCCTGATATTGTAATCTCTGAGTTGTGTTTGCTGTTCGACTGATACGTTACCGGAGTTAATGACCAGTTTTTTATTAAGTAAAAATGAATACATAGGTCCTGCAACAATGAACAGGTGCTCGCTTGGTTTTATTTGCAGCATAAGGGGAACATCCAGGAAATCTGCCCGGCGTGTATACTTCACATCGGTAGCAACAATGTTACCTTTACCTACAAATCCTTTTTGAGAATAAAGCAATTCAGGCTGCAAACCGATATAGGTGCCGATAGGAATAGATAAGTAAAGTCCTCCTGCAAAACCTATCTTGGCACTGTTGCTCAGATCCTGGGACCTGGAATCATAAATTGTTGAAAGATTAACGCCGGCTTTCAGACCCAATGCAGGTTTGTTCCTGATACTTTCTGTTACGTCCATATCATTATCCTGTGCATGAATCGTGAGGACGGCAAGCGATGCTATCAGCAACGCCATCATTTTTGCGCATATCGTCTTCATAGTATTAACAATTAAATTATAACTTGTTCTATTCAATAACATAAAAAGCCATCCTGAAAGACGGCTTTTTTTATTTTATAGCAGGATTTTAGTGTTTGTCTTCGTTTGTTTTCAGTCCCCATAATTCAACACGCGCTTCACGGTCACTCCGGTTTGCCAGTGTTTTATAAACAAAAACCACTTTCTTTAAATCACGTTCACCGCCTTTAATCTCAATAACGCGGCTTTCACCCTGTGGCTTGATCGGAAAATTTACATTGATATCCTGTTTTCCGCCATCGTCAAAATAGGCTTCAAGACTCATCAAATGAATGGGTACATCCATAACTTTGAATTTCAACGCGCCAAATTTATCGGCTCCTGAAACAGAGATTTCATCACGATCGGTATTGAAACTAACTGTTGTTTCACCCAGTTTATACCAATCGGTTTTATCGCTGGTGACCACTTTGTGATCTTTCTGCTGTGCACCTGCATTGAAAAATACCAGTGCCGCACACAAAGAAACGAATAGTGTTTTCATCGTTTTATTTTTATATACTGCTGTAGAGACGCACGGTTGTGCGTCTCACGGTTGTGCGTCTCTACAACAATTATCATTCTTCATTTATAATTTTCCCAAAATATCCCGGAGTTCACGGTCAGATTTACCAAGCTTTTTTTGCAATCTCCCCATCAGTTCATCTTCCTTACCTTCAACGTAAAGAAGATCATCTTCCGTAAGATTGGCATATTTTTGCTTTAACCTGCCCTTTATTTCATTCCAGTTACCCTTGGCTATTGTGTTACTACTATTGCTCATAACTTTAAAATTTATAGTTAATACTTATTTTGACTCCGTGCTGGCTTCGTAATTAATATCGTTTTCTGCAATTTCGGTCAGCATCCGGTCAGCTTCCTTTTCTTCCTGCAGGGTTTGGTCAAGTAATTCGGCAATATCATCATGTCCCATAGTTCTTGCGAGCTGTGCCAAACCGCCATATGTGGCAATTTCATAATGCTCAATTTTCTGGGCAGCCATAATAATACCGACATCCCTTGTTACAGAACCTTCCTCTGTTTCGTCCATTATATCTTCGCCTTCGTCGATAAGGCCTCTCATGGCTTCACATTTTTTTCCTGCAGCCCTTACACCCAGTTTGTCAAAAATCTGCTCCAGGCGCTGGATTTGCTCCTTGGTTACTTCAAGATGTTCACCGAGTGTTTTTTCAAGCTGCACCGTAGTGCTTTCCTTTTGCATTTTCGGAATGGCTTTCAATAACCTGTTTTCTGCCCAATAGATGTCCTTTAATCCATCAATCAGGAATTCGTGTAATAAAGAGTCCCTCATCATGTCTGATTGTGCTTCCATAATTTGTTTATTTTATTAATTTATATTTGTGAGTTTAAAAAGCATACCATTTTTATAACGAACAGTATTTCAGTATGTAATGAATTGAAAATCCCAAGTTTTGATTGAGAAAAATCCACAAAGGGGGGAACTTTTTACTCAGGATGCTTTTTTCCGTTTCATGTCAAGACTTGCCTTGAGCTGCTCCATCAAATCCTGTGATTTACTGTGAACAACCTTAAACTTCGGAGCAGTTTTCTTAACTCCTTTTGCTTTCTTTTCAATGATCTTCATCAGTTCATCCACGTAGGTATCCTTATATTGGTCGATATCAAATTCCCCCGTCGTCTGATTGATGAGTGTAACGGCCATTTCAAGCTCTTTGCCTTTGATATCCGATTTTTCAGGCAGATCAAGTTCATCGGGCTTTCTTATTTCCTGGGCAAAGTGTAGTCGGTGAAGCAATATCATCTTATCGGTAGGACGCAGTACTGCCAGGTTTTCCTTGTTGCGCATAACAAATGTCGCCACACCTACCTTTCCTGTTTTCAACAGGGCCTCTTTAAGCAATAAATAAGCCTTCTTCCCGCTTTTGTCGGGTTCAAGGTAATACGCGTTCTCATAAAAGATCTGGTCAATTTCCTGTATTTTCACAAAGTCGGAAATTTCAATCAGCTTTGTCTTTTTGGCATTTGCCGCTTCAAAATCTTCGTCTTCAAGCACCACATAGTGATCTTCCCACTTGTATCCCTTTACAATGTTTTCCCATTTTACTTCTTTGCCTGTGTTTTCATTTACACGCAAGTATTTTATATGCGCATGATCCGCTTTGTCAAGCATATCAAGCTCGAGTTTTTTTGATTCTATTGCAGTGTAAATTTTGACCGGAATATTCACCAGTCCGAATCCGATTGAACCGGTCCAAATGGGTCTCATAACTTATTGCGTTGAACTCAATATTTCCATTAACACCCTTTCATCGGTAGTAAGGCCTGTTTCATCACTATCAGGATTCACCGGAGCGGTGTTATTAAAACACCCGGCAAGCCGGTTTGTTTCATAAAGCTCTATCAATAAAGGATGAACATAATACTTTTTACATACGGTCCTTGTATTGCCAAGATGCAATGAAACCTTATCAAGAGCAGCTACAATATTCTTTTTGATTTGTGTTTTGGACGTCGCTTCCTCATATCCGCGGAATGCCGTAAGCGCCTGCACTGTTCCCGACCATGTGCGGAAATCCTTTGTTGTGAATTCTCCCTCACTTATGTCGCGAATATAATCGTTCACCATACCGGAGTCAATCTTCCTGATTTCATTATTTTGATCGATATATTCGAATAATTCCTTTCCGGGAAGATCTTTGCACGCTTTGATAATCCTTGCCAGCTTCCTGCTTCTGATGCTTATATTGTGACTTACGCCTTTCTTTCCCTTAAATGAGAATCTGAGTTCCGTGCCGTTTATCCGGGCGTGTTTATTTTTGAGTGTAGTAAGTCCATAAGAACCATAAAGTTTTTCATACGAATCATTACCAACCCTGATGGGCGTGATTTCCATTAGGCTTACAATTGTTGCCAGTATTTTTTCAGGAGGAAAACCGGGAAGAGAAAGATCTTTCTTAAGCCGTTTCCTGATCCCGGGCAACGCTTTCCCGAAATCAATCATCCTGTAATATTTCGTCTGGTTTCTTACCATGTTCCAGGCCTGGTGATACTTGTACTGTTTCCTGTTTTTTGAATCGATGCCTGTAGCCTGTAAATGCCCGTTTTCATACGGACAGATCCATACACTGGTCCAGGCCGGCGGCAATACCAGTTTTCTTATCCTGGCAAGAATTTCTTCATCGGTTACCTGTTCACCTTTGTAAAAGTAAACAAACTGGTCGCCTGTTCTTTCGCGGCTGATTCCGGGCTGTTTGTCGCTCACATAGCGTAAATGCACAGCCCTGGCACTTTTTGCAGGATCATTGATGATTTCCTTAATTTTCTTTAGAGGAAGCTGTTTAGTTTCGGGTATTACGGTTAACATATTGCGGGTTTTATAACTGGAGTCCGAATGGTTCTTTTTCAAGGAGCGGCATCCATTGTTCTATTATTTTTTTATACTGCTTTCCTACAGGCCTGATTTGACGGTTTATATCAAACAGACCCAGCGGATTCACTTTGTTCTTATCCTCCCTGAGTGCGGTGTCCCAGTCAACCTGGTCAATCAGGCTGTACCAGGTAAACCCCAGGAGCGGTACACCGTCCTGCCTGAGCTGGTATGCATTGGTCCACTGTTTTTTCAACCATTCAACCGACAAGGGATCGAGCAGGTTAGTTTCGGTATGCATTACCGGAAGGTTATATCTTCTGAAATACTGGTGAGTTATCACATGATAGCCGAAAATCTCACCTGAAGCTATGGTTGATCCGTCCTCTCTGACAAGATGTTCGTTAGTTATATAATAATCATTTCCCATAATGCACCGCACCTTGCTGGCATTATCCATGAACCACTGGTATTCACTTTTTGTCATGCCGTTTTCAAGGAGGTATTCATACATCGGCACACTTATGGGAGACCCGTAAACCAGGTCGAGTGAAAGAAAGCGCTTTTCATTCAGAAGTTTGGCCAGGTCCCTGCATGACGGATCTTCAGGATGAAAATATTCCGCCGATTCGCTCTGGATAAAAACAGCATCTGGCCTCAATTTCAATATAGCCTGTGTGGCCAGTATATTCGCTTTGCACAAATGTTTCAGCGCGGTTACAAAATGCCTGTCATCGGCAAGGCGTTCATTCCACCAGCCATACTGTGCCGAAAACATGGCAGCAATAAATATCTCGTTGATGGGTGTATAGAACCGGCACCACGAATAGCGTTTTGCAAATTCAATGGCATATTCCATAAAGTGTACAGGGAAATCAGGATTCTGAAAATTTCCAAGCCAGTCGGGTACACCAAAGTGACAGAGATCGACAATAGGTGTGATTTCCATTTCTTTAAGCGCATTGAACGTTTCATCGGTAAACGACCAGTCATATTGTCCTTGAGCCGGATTTACCGAGAAATAGGGAGGACCATATCTCAGGAAATTAATCCCCATGCTTTTTGTCAATTCAAAATCGGTTTTCCACAACTTGTAATGATTCGACTTCTCCATTTCATCCACCCTCTTCCTGGTTCCATCAGGCAACTGTATGGTCGGATAACTGTTTTCAATGCCGGTGGCAAACATGAATTTCCTGGGCATATTCAGCACATTTTAATGGTTATTTTCAGATAATGTCATCAGGGTATAACCATCAACTCATTAAGATAGTTCTCCAGGGCCACAGATAATGGCGAAAGCGATATGCCTTTTGAGTTGGAAAGCACCGAATAGTGCGGCCTTTCTGCGGCATATCCGAATCTGCGTGTAGGTATTCCCACCAGATTTCGGTCGTTTTTACCTGCCATTTCAAAGGCCATCTTCACAAACTGGTAAAAAGAAATTTCTTCTTCGTTTGACAGGTGCCAGATTCCGGATTCGCCGTCGATCATCAGATCAAGCGCAGTATTGACAAGATCGGCCACGTAAGTGGGTGAAAAGATGATGTCGCTTGGAAAATAGATTTCCTGCGATTTTTCTGAACCGGATCGGATGAGTTTCATCAGCATGTCATCCGCATACCATGGATTGTAAAATGCGCTGCTCCTGATAATGAGAGCATCCGGATTCACCATCATAATAATCTCCTCCGCCTTTCTTTTTGATTGGCCGAAAATATTCAGCGGTGCCGGCTTGTCGGTTTCGAGGTACGGATTTCTTTTTTTCCCGTTGAATACCTGGTCTGACGAAAAGGTCAGCAGTTTTATGCCCAAACTATGACAAATATTAGCCAGCATGGCCGGTCCGAGTGTATTTATCTTATAGCAGGTCATCGGGTCCTTTTCGGCTTCATCAATCTTTGAAAACCCGATGGTGTTAATCACAGCCCAGGGTTTAAAATGTTCTATTATTTTTTCAATCGACTGTTGTGAGGTTATTTCAAATTCAGGACGATGGACCATACGATGCACAAGTCCCCTTGTGTGACATATCCTGGTGAACGCATTGCCCAGAGAGCCGGTTGAGCCAAGAATGAGCAGGGGAGCCATCTGATCGTTTCCCACAGGCTTAAAAGATCTTTCGCGAACTCCGTAAACTTTTCTTATGTCTCTTCGCCACCATCCGGGCACCTGCATAAGTCGTCCGGCAAAACTCCTGTTGAAGTTCAGTGATTTTACCATACCGGCAAGGGCTGTTGCACGGGGTTCTCCCGATCTCACATCGTAGATTCCCGATTCATACTGCCTGTTTGTGTTTTGCAAAAGGGTATTCCAATCAAAACTTCCAAGAAATGACCATGTTGTAATAGCCCTGAAATCGATTTTTTCCTGTTTGAGTGTAAGGGCAATGCCATAGATCTCATGCAACCACCTCATCTGTTCTTCGCGGGTACAAGCCAGGTGTACTTCGGTCAACGCAAGGGGCAGTTTATACCGTTCCCACGCCTCCCTGAGTAAACCGGCAGGGTCAATCTGAACATCAGGCACCCTCACTGCTTCCACATCGGCATATGCATGCCTGCCGTTTCCGCCATGCAAAACTTCAGGAAAATTCTCAAGCCTGTGATCCAGGAACCGCTCACTGCTCAGGTAATAATTGAAACCACAAACGGCAGGTTCAACCGCGTTTTCTATGAAAAATTCAAGGTCCTGTTCTGCAATACCGCATCCGGTAACAAAACGCCACAAAGGATGATCACGATTAAAACGGCCTGTAAGCATGTCATAGGTGAGCCACCTTCTTTCATTTTCAAAATCGGCCTGATATTTCAGAAGTTCAGTGCTGTGAACTTTACACAAATCCTCTGTCTGGATTAACCGGGCATCGGGATTATTTCGCTGAACAGCCTTCATGGCAAGGACAACACCTTTCAGTTCGTTGACCAGTATTTGCAGAAATGCCGAATCGTTTTTAAGATGCGGGTACCACAGTCCGTAAAGCCCTGAGAAACGCGCAGTTGTCAGGGGTTCATTCACCGGCGTATAAAACCGGATATGCGGGTAACGTGCCGAAATGTCTCCGGCATAGGACGCAAGTAATTCGGGGAAAGCAGGATCCATGAGGTTTGTAAAAAAAGGCCCGCTGCCATGATGAACCAGGCCTGCCACCGGATCAATGTTTAATTGCGATAAACGGTTCAGCCTTTGATCATGCAGCCTGAGAAAGCCTTCCTTATCATTCGCGTATTTTTCCCATAGCAGAGGATAACGTATCGTCCTGATTCCCAAATCGGCAAAAAGCCGGAAATCATCCAAACGTTTCTCATGTCCTGAAAATTCAATCTGATCATGAACCTGATCGTTTATCCGTACAACAGTACATTCCACACCGCCCCAAATTTCGGGGCGATTATTATTTTCCGACGACTCCAAAACGTAATCATTTAGTTAACGAATTCTTATTTTAAGTTCCTGGCTGACTGTGTCATCGACAGGCAGACTGCCTGAAACTAATTTGTGTGATCTGTTATGGAGGGTTTCTTTTCGTTCAAGCGTTTCCTGGATGATCTTCTTCATTCCTGAAAAAGTATTATCCCATGAATTGCCACTCAGGAATTCTCTGACTCTGGAGCGCCAGTTTTTATTGTTTTTTTGAATCATTGCCCTGTTGATTGCCGAAACGAATTCGTCGGCAGTGTCGGCAATATGAACCAATCCGTTTTTTCCGTATGGATTGACTACATCATTGATGGATGTGGAAATTACGGGTTTATAAGCGCAAAGGTATTCGGGCGTTTTGGTCGGACTGATAAACCGGGTGCTTTCATTTTTGGCAAACGGCATGAGGGCAACATCCCAGTATGCCAGGTATGAAGGCAGTTCGGAATATCTTTTTGGTCCGAGATAGTGTATATTCGGATTATCAGGCAAGTCGCGGGGATCAATTTTTACGACCGGTCCGATCATGATGAAATGAAAATCGGGCATTTTTTCGGATAATTCCCTGATAAGTTCAATATCCATTCTTTCATCAATCACTCCATAAAATCCGGCCCTGGGATGAGGAATACCCGCCTGGTCTGCAGGATCGTCGCATTTATTTCCGGTTTCGAAATGCGCCTTATCAATGCTGCTGGGGAAAGGATAAATATTGAAATGTTTCGTTTTTTTATATTCATATAAACTGTGCCCCCCCGTAAAAACCACATCGGCCATGCCCATCAGCATGCTTTCATACTGAAGCATGCGAGGGTGAGCGCCTTTGAAACACGAGAGCTCGTCCATGCAATCATATACTACCATAAGAGGCTTAAGATGCCTGCTGAAAGGCAAAGACATGGGTGTCAGGTACCAGAGCAGGTAATCCTCCACCTGGTTGAGCCGTATGAATGAATCCACGAAATCCTTAAGGATTCCGGAAACCTGTACTTCATTATATCCTGATCTGAGATGCGGAGTAAGAACATATATATTTTTAAATTCCGTGTTCGTTTTAATTTCAAGGAAATTATCCTCATTTGAAAAAACAGGTTCTTCAAAATAAAACACTCTGATATCTTTTGACCACCTTGTAAGTAAATGCTGTGGCCTCTGGAAAACAAAGTCCCAGCGAAGATGAGAGAAGCAGATAAGATCCCGGATTTTATTGGGGACCAGGTTGTTGATCGGATTCAGCACGATTTCACTGCCTTTTTTCTGCAGTGTTCGGCCATTATTGTTTTTGGTATATTTCATAAAACTGTTATTAGTGATTAGTGATTAGTGATTAGTGATTAGTGATTAGTGATTAGTGACTGGTGACTGGTGACTGGTGAACCGAATACCGAATACCGAATACCGAATACCGAATACCGAATACCGAATTCCGATTACCCTTCGACGGTGACACCATCATGCGGCATCCGTCTTAATATATCCGCGGGTTGCTTCGGCTTCAAGCTGATCATACATGTTCAGTGCATAATTAATTGTATCATGCATGTCGAAGTATTTATACTCACCGAGTCTTCCGCTTATAATTACATTTTTTAAACGGCTTGTTTCTTCGCGGTATTTAAGGATCAGATTCTGATTCCTTTCATCATTGATGGGATAGTATGGATTGGTTCCGTCATCAAGTTTTGAATATTCCTTGATGATCAGTGTCTTATCCGTCGGGTAATCGGTCCTTTCGGGATGAAGATGCCTTGGTTCATGAATTCGTGTATAAGGTGTTTCAAGGTCGGCATAATTCATTACCGATGTTCCCTGGTAATCCTCATAGGGCTTCACTTCCCGTTCAAATTTAAGTGTCCTGTATTCCAGCCGTCCGTATTTATAATTAAAGAACTGATCGATCGGACCACTGTAAATGAGTTTAACATCAGGATCAATTGAATCTTTTATTTTAAAATAATCAAGGTTGAGTTTTACTTCAATATTCTTTGATTTTAAGAGTTTTTCAAAAATAGCACCGTAGCCGTTCAGCGGTATGCCCTGCCAACGACTGTAATAATAACTTTCGTTATAGTTCTTTCTGAAAGGAAGTCTTTTCAGAATACTCTCCGGCATATCCTTAGGGTCTTTCTGCCATTGCTTAACCGTATAACCTTTTATGAATGCCTCATACAAAGGTCTACCGATCATGGATACCGCTTTCTCTTCAAAATTCCGCGGCTGGCCGATACGTTCGCGCTTTATTTCCTTAGAAAGAAAGTCGTCCACTTCAAACGGCCGCAAGTTCAACCCGTAGAAACTATTAATCGTTTCAAGGTTAATGGGCATCTGGTAAGTTTTGCCCCTGTAGGTAGTCAGAACCTGGTGATAGTAATTGTTGAATTCTGTAAACTGGTTGATGTATTTCCATACACGTTCATTTGAGGTGTGAAATATATGTGTGCCATAAAGATGATAGTGAATACCGGTTTCCTTGTCCTCGGCTGAATAACAATTTCCGCCTGTGTGATTTCGTTTTTCAATGATCAGCACTTTTTCCTTAAGTCCGTTTGCTATTCTTTCTGCCAGGACTGATCCAAAGAAACCGCTTCCCACAATAACATACTTAACTCCCTTAATATCCATAACTGTTTTATTTATTAACAATCCTGTAACCCTTTTGGTTCAAGGCCTCCAGGCCTTTTTAAACTTCTTAAATCTTAAATCGGTGTTCGGTGTTCGATGTTGATATCAGCATTTAAGTAATAAGGTTTTTAGGCCTAAGAGATTGTGGGACCCATACGACCTATGGGACCCATGGGACCGAAGGCATCCGGCATCACTTCTTCTTCTCTTCCTTCTTCTCTTCCTTCTTCTCCTCTTTCTTCTCTTCCTTCTTCTTGTCGTCTTTGCCGCCGAAGACTTTTTCAAGGAATGTTTTCTTGCCTTCGGCATCCAGGTGGTTTATGTTAATTGAGTTCTCAATAGTTGGACGAAGGGCCTGGACAAATGCATTCCTCAGAACATAATGAATAGCATCGTAAATATTGGCGTCAGCTTTCTTGAATTCACCGTTAACGGGTATTTTGGTAGCCACCTTATCGGTTTTAGGATTTTCAAGTATTTTCATTGAAGTACCCACCAATATCTCCCAAAGCCGCTGGCCGAGGTCCTTATCCTCTTTATCTTTCTTTACTTCAAAATCTTTGATGAAGGGTTTCACATAACCGCCGAACTTTCCTTCCTTTCCGGCAAATTCACCATACAGGTTAAAAGTCCCTTTTTTCACCATAAAGTTGCCGTACTGCCTGAACATCTCATTGAATTTGGTAAGATCCACATTCTTAACTTCGGTTTTCATATCGAATGTTGGTTCTTTCTTCAGGGGATTCAAATCGACATCCAGGTTAAAGTTTCCTTCGTACATATTTGCTCCTGCCCAAACATGTGCCGGTAGTGCTTTATCCTCATTTTCAATATTGCTCAGGTTGGTTGCAGTAACATTGAAATTCTGCATTGAAACTTTGATTTCAGGCTTTTTACTTTCATCAATATAATGCAACTGGCCGTCACGGATCTCGAAGCGGTTTATAGAGAATGGCACCAGTTTATCAAGCAATTCCTTGAAGTCCATTGTATCCTGCTTGATTTCTTTATCTTTCTGTATTTCGTATGTGAAGTTTACGACTGGTTCGGTAACAATAATCTTTGCTGCCAGTTTCCCTTTCATCAGAGAAGGCCAGTCAAGTGTAAGATCCATCCGCGGAACCATAACCACGGGAATTGAATCCTTTTTCCCGTTTTCATCTTTCTTATGCATTACAAAATTATCCACAGCGTATGTGCCGCGGATCACATGGAGTTCAATATCTTTTATATTCCCCGTGTATTCTCTTAAGTCATGAAGCTGCCTGTTAGCGTATTTCAGCACAAAAACAGGTAACAGCATGCCTATAATGACAAACAGGAGAACTACAGACAGCAGAACAATGAGCCATGTTTTGCGCTTTTTCCTCTTTGGCCTGAATGTGCTGTCTTTATGATCATAACGGTTTTCCATCAGAATTTTTCCGGAATGCGCATAAAATCATGCCAATTATGCATTTCAGGCCAAACCAGACCATTCACAAAAAGCTCAGGAAATGAAATGTGTACAGAATACCACAAAAAGAAGAACCGGTGTGGCGTATTTTACACAAACTACGAAGTGGACTTTTCGTAGTTCTTTATCTTATTATATAAGGTTTTGCGATCAATATTCAGAATTTCGGCCGCTTTGCTTTTGTTAAAATTTACTTCTCTCAGAACGTTCATAATGGTTTCAAATTCAGCTTTTGTTGAAACGTCTTTAAGATCTTTTCTCATGGTTGAAATGGGCTGCTGAACGGAGGCTTCCGTTTTATAAAGTCCCGGGTTTGAAATTTCGGCAGGCAATGTCTGAACTGAAATCATATTTGAACTGCACAGGAGTACAGCTCTTCTGACAATGTTTCTGAATTCACGTAGGTTTCCCGGCCATGAATACTGGATAAATCTTTCGATAACTTCAGGTTCAAATCCTTCAACCTGCTTGCCAATCTCCTTGTTACTTTCCTGTAAAAAGAAATCTGCGAAAAGGGGGATGTCCTCCCTGCGGTTTCTGAGTGACGGGATATTTATTGTAAATTCATTAAACCTGTGATACAGGTCTTCCCTGAACTTACCGCTCTGAAATGCCTCCTGCAGGCTATCGTTTGAGGCAACTATAATCCGTATATCCAGATCGTTGGATTTTGTTCCGCCAACCTTTTCGAATTTCCTTTCCTGTATTACACGTAATAAAGCAGCCTGTGTTTCATACGAAAGATTGGTGATTTCATCCAGGAAAATGGTACCTGAATTGGCCATTTCAAAATAACCGTCCTTATCAAACAAGGCCCCTGTAAAAGCACCTTTCACATGTCCGAAAAGCGCACTGCCGGCCAGTTCATTCGTTATGGTGCCACAATCAATGGCGACGAAAGGAAACTTACGGCGTTTGCTTTTTTCATGTATGGTGCGCGCAATAACTTCCTTGCCGGTTCCTGTTTCACCGTAAATGATTACACTGTAATCAGTAGGAGCCACTATTTCAATCTGGTGATAGACCTCACGGATGGAGCGTGATTGCCCAATAATATATTCATTGTTATTGACTGAAATTCTACCTTTTTGAACCGATGAGGGTTTAACGGGTGTTTTAGTGCTTACCGGGTTTTGGGCGTTGATTGCATTCGTAAGAATGCTCAGGACCTCATCGGGAATAAGAGGTTTGGTGATATAATCATATGCACCTGATTTAATAATGTCGACAGCAGTCTTTATCTGGGAATATCCTGTAATGATGATAACAATCGCATCGTTCTTTATCTTCTTAATTTCAAGCAGCACGTCTTTACCGCTTTTGTCGCCAAGCCTGTAATCGCTGATAACAATGTCAAAATTTTTTTCCCTGAACCTGGCTATACCTGAATGGGCCGTAAACGCTGTCTCTGTTTCATAGCCGTTTTTTTCAAGAAATTTACCCAGTAACAAGCAAATATCCCTGTCATCATCAATTATAAGTACTCTCTTCATCCGTGATTATTGTCCGATATCATGGGAACACTGCACAGACGTAATTGTTCGCACATCAGTCCCTAATTACAGCGCCATTTCTTCAATTACAGAATAAATGCTTTCGCTTGTAAAAGGCTTGAAAAGAATGACGGGCAGATTTTCCGCGGTTTCGCAATCTTCATAACTCAGTTCCTGGCCCGTAATAATCACTACTTTAATCTGAGGATAGAACTCTTTCAGGTAATTGACGAACTGAATTCCCAATCCATCGGGAAGATGGTTATCCAGAAAAATAAGAGAAGGTTCCGAAGTTCTTATGGCACTAACTGCTTCCTCCAGTGAGTTGACACAGTCAGCCTCGTAGGATCTGTTTCTGAGTATTCTCAGTAACAGGAAACATATTTCGGCTTCATCATCAACAATCAGTACTTTTTGTCTTTTTTTCACTGCAATTGTAATTACTGTTAACGCAACGCAATAATCAGTCCAAATTTTATTCTGCGTTGTTGAGGGCAATGGTGAACGTAGTGCCTTTTTTAGGTTTACTTTCCACAGAAATAGTGCCTTTATGATTCAGAATAATGTTTTGCGTTAGCGTCAGGCCCAGTCCGTTGCCATTTTCCTTCTGGGTGAAATAAGGTTCAAAAATCCGTGATAGGGCACTTTCGTTCATGCCCATTCCGTTATCTTTAATATACACCATGCATTTCTCATTTCTGCGCATGGTGGTGATTTCAATAATGCCTTTCCCCGGTTCCATGGCCTCAACCGCATTAATGATCAGATTCAGAACGGCGGTGATGAGCTTGTCTTTATCTGCTTCTATAGTGCATTGATTGGGCGACAGGTTCTTCTCAACGGTAATTCCGTTCAGTTCAATACGGTCTTTTGCCAACTCAAGTGCTTCATCAACCACTGTATTTAATGATAGCGGTTCCAGGTTAAGATGTGAAAATTTAGTCGATTGCAGAAGTGACACAATCAGGTCGTTTATTCGTTTTACGCTCCTCATGATAATGTTAATGAGCGTGGTTTCATCTGAAGACCGCGAGCTTGATTGCAACTGGTCTGCTGCCAGTGAAATACTGGTGAGCGGGTTTCTTACTTCATGCGCTATAGCCCTGGCGATCCGGCCGCTGGCTGTAAATTTTTCCATGCTGCGCAGATTCTTCAAATCCTCGTTGGCTTCTTTGAGCTGCTCAATTCCTTCTTCGAGCTGAACTCTGTATTGCATCTTTGACCTGCTGACATTATTGAATACCAATACGGAATAAATGATGAGCAACAAGGCTACCATGAAGGTGATAAGTTGGATAACTTTCAGGGTTTTGGTCATCGATTCAAACTCAACAGTGCGTTTGGCCAGCCTTTCACTTTCATAGGTCTGCATCCTGAATATCATGTTCCTGATGATTTCCATGATATTGGTCCCCCGGATTACCCGGTTATAAAGCACATTGTGTTCAGGAATAATACCTGACCGGATATCTTCAATTGTAAAATTAAGGAGCTTCGTTTTTTCACTCACAAGGAATTTAATGCTGTCCAGTTTGGCCAGTTGTATCCTGTCATTTTGTATCAGGGAAGCTACCTGGTCGAATGATGAACCGATGCAGTTCAGATGGAAATTGTAGGCATCCAGCAGGGTGGTATCTTCCATAATAGCGATACCTCTGAAAGTGCCTTCGGAATCCTTAATACATGAAAGTAAAATATCGAGGTTGTTGATGATTTCATTGGTGTGATTTACCATGCGCGCCCTTTTGTCCATCTGGTGCATGGTAAGAAAAACAAGGAAATACGATACCATAAGAAGTCCGAAAGCACCGATATATCCGTTCCGGACCTTTTTTTCCTTATAGAAGAATCGCATTGCAAATTTATTTACGATTTACGATTGACGATTCGGTTTTTAATCGTCAATCGTAAATCTGAAATCGTAAATTAAAACAGTTGTGGTATAAACGTTTTGCTACCGGTGAGCTGCATAATTGCATTATAGTAACGGTATTCAATCAGGTCCCAGTTAATTATCTTAAGAAACGATTCGATATAAGCCCTTATGTTATGGTCATAATCCAACATATAGGCATGTTCCCACAAATCACAAACAAATAACGGGAACATGCCGGTAAGAAGGGGATGGTTGGTTTTGGTTTCCTTTATAATTTCAACAGCACCATGATGATTGACAACAAGCCAGATCCAGCCATGCCTGTTTGAAATCAGGGAGTATTTTATAAAAGCATCTTTAAAATACCTGAATGATCCGAAACTGCCGTTCAGTGCTGCTAAAAGCTGCCCCGGATGCAGCATGTTGGGCCCTTTTTTAAGCGAACTAAAGTAGAACTGGTGATTCCACGCCTGCACGGCATTATACTGTATAAGCCCTGAACTGTATTTTATGAGATCTCCCGGGCCGGATGCACCATCTTCTCCGTTGACCTGCAGGTTTTTTAAATAAGCCCTGTAGAATCCCGAATAATGCAAATCAAGGTTCTTTTGCGAGATATAAGGCTCAAGCACGTCAATCCCGTAAGGAAGTTGTACCGGTTTCATGTTCACTGAGATTATACAGATCCGTTTTTATTGATAATCTACGAGTGATTCTATCAGTTTTTTGCGGGTAAAGAATATCCTGCTTTTTACAGTTCCTATTTTAAGATTTAGGTTTTCAGCTATTTCCTGGTATTTATATCCCTCATTGTGCATGGTAAAAGGGATCTTGAACTCATTTTCAAGGTTGTTGATCATTTCAGTAATTTCATTGTAGGAATACTCCGAATCGGGAAGCACGTACCTGGATTCCTTTGTATTATTGAGAAACAGAAGATCTTTGGTATTGTCCACTATCGTATTCACGCGAACTGATTTCCTGTAATTATTAATGAAAATGTTCTTCATAATGGTGAAAACCCACGCTTTCAGGTTGGTATAATCAACAAACTTGTCTTTGTAGGTTAACGCTTTGAGGTACGTTTCCTGGATCAGGTCTTTGGCTTCTTCCTTATCAAAAGTGAGTGAAAATGCGAACCGTTCCATGTGTTCGTTCATTTTTACCAGGCTATCATTAAATTCACGTGATGTCATTGTAAATTAGATTTTCGTTTAACAATAAATATGCGTTATTCAAATCTACCGCAATTAGACGGGCTTCGGCTTAAGACCCAATTAAGGTTAGATTAAGAACACATTAAGAATCAGGTGAAAATTCCGTAGGGGTTTTTTCAATTTTCATGCGGATTCATAAAATATGAGTATCTTGCGTTATTAAAATCCGGAAGGATGAGGATCTTACTTGTTGAAGACGACCCTAAGATTTCAACGTTTATTAAAATAGGTCTGGAGAGCAATAATTACATCGTAGATACGGCATATGACGGACCCATGGGCGAACGCCTGGCACTTTCAAAAAGCTACGAGGTAATCATTCTGGATATTGTCATTCCCGGCATTTCAGGCTTCCAGCTCTGTAAAAATATACGTCAGAATAATATCTATACGCCTGTAATCATGCTTACATCGCTTGATTCGGTGGAGGATAAGCTTACGGGTTTCGAGTGCGGAGCTGACGATTACCTGCTGAAACCCTTCAGTTTCCGTGAACTGATGGCGCGCATCAAAGCGCTCAGCCGCCGTAACCGGGAGACATTTGTGAGTCCCGTTATCAAAGTGCTCGATCTTGAACTCGACTCAGTTGCCAGGAAAGTAAAACGTAACGATCGGGAGATAAAACTCACACCCACGGAATACAAGATTCTTGAACTCCTTATGAATAATAAGGGAAAGGTTTTCGACCGTATTGACATTGCCGAGAAAATCTGGGGCGTTTCATTCAACAGCGGAACCAATGTGATTGATGTTCACATTAATTCGCTCAGAAAAAAAATTGATAAAGATTTTTCCCAAAAACTGATACAAACTAAGATAGGTTTCGGATATGTACTATCAGAAGAACCCCAGTCATAGGCCGGTCCGCTTCTCATGGTATACACTGGGCCTGCCCAGGACGCTTTACATTACTGTCTGGATATCGTTTTTTATTGTGCTCTTGTTCAGCGGTCTTGATCTATTCAAATCGCTGAGTTTAAGCCGCTTCTTTGATGCTCCCCCGATGCACCGTCTTACATCGGTATGCTTTTTACTGGCGTTAACCTCTGTTATATTTTACAGAATTACAGCCAATAAAGCCGGCAAAATCATTTCGGTATCACTGCCAATAGTTTTGTCACTGCTGGCATTGATAACGCTTTATGCTGAAGCCCGGTTACTTTTTAACGCAGACGAACCTTCATTTACATCACTGCCCGGATTCACCTTGTTTTTTGCTGTTGGAAACCGAATGGCCCTTGTGACAGCCATAGCTTTCTTTATAACAGGAATCGTACTGTTTTTTCTTAATACAGGCCGGTCAGGGGTAGCCCATCTCCTGAATATAGTGGTTTCACTGATCGGATACTATTTCATCATTGGCTTTTTGCTTAAGGTTAATCCTTCTTTTTTTGATATACTGCCGGTTTCCGTAGATACCAGCATATCTCTCGTATCGCTCTGCATCCTCATTTTCACCATTGAACCACGAAGCTGGCTCATCAGGGTTTTCGTCAACGGCTATTCAGGAGGTGTAATTGCCAGGCAACTTCTGATACCACTACTTATTCTTCCGATGATCATTGGATGGCTTACTATTCTTGGCGAGCGCGGCGGATGGTTTACAGATGAGGTTGGTGTTGTGATCGTTGCGCTTACCTATACAAGCTGTTTCCTGATTCTTATATGGCTTGCGCTCCGTTCAATAAATTCATTGGATCATAAGCGAATGCAATCCGAAAAATCAGCAATCCGGTCAAACGAGCGGCTGGCGCTGCTTTCGGATGTGGCCAGCCGGTTACTGGCCGCTGAAAATCCGCAGCAAGTAGTCAATGACCTTTGTACCAATGTAATGCAGTTCATTGATTGCCATGTCTTTTTCAATTACCTGGCACAAAAAGGTTCTGATCGTCTTCATTTGAACGCGTTTTCAGGAGTTGATCAAAGTATTGCCAGTTCTATTGAATGGCTTCAATATGGAAGTGCCATTTGTGGTTGTGTGGCAGCCACGGGAAACCCGATTGTGTCCAAATCGGTTCAGCAAAACGGAGATGAACGCGCCAACCTGGTGCGGAGTTTTGGCATCAGGGCCTATGCCTGCCATCCGCTGAAATCGCATGACCGGGTTATCGGGACACTGTCATTCGGAACCCGGAGCAGGGATTCATTTTCGGAGGATGATCTTTCCCTGATGCGAATTGTAACCGACCAGGTAGCTATTGCCATGGGCAGGATCATCAACGAACAGGATTTGCGCGAAAGCGAAGACCGTTTCAGAACCATAGCCGAATCGTTACCTGTGTTGATATCGATTACCCGGATTAGCGATTCCACCATTCGTTTTGCCAATGATGCCTATACCAGTGCGTACGGTTATTCTAAGAAAGATATGATCGGCAAAAAGGCCATTGATATGTATTTCTATCCTGATGAAAGAAATGAAGTTGTGGCCCTTCTTGCCAAACAAGGGTTTATTGAAAATATCGAGCTTAAAGTAAAAAGGAAAGATGACACCGCTTTCTGGGTCATGACTTCCGTAAAAAAAATCACGTTTGAAGGTGAACCCTCCTACCTGAGTGCAACCATTAACATTGACGAAAGAAAAAAGCAGCAGCAGGAACTCGTTCGGCTGAACCGTACATTGAATGCGCTTGGAAAAAGCAGCCAGCTGATTGTGCATAGCAATACTGAAAATGACCTGCTCAGGGATGTATGCAGGATCATTACCGAAGACTGCGGTTACATGCTTGTCTGGATCGGGTATATGAGGGATGATGAGGCTAAGAGTGTAGAGCCCGTTGCTTTCCATGGGCTTGACAAGAACTATATCGAACAGATGCATATTACCTGGGCAGATACGGAAAGGGGCAGGGGACCGACAGGAACCGCTATCCGTACGGGCAAGCCTGCCGTATGCCAGAATATGCTCACCGATCCGTTCTTTGCACCCTGGCGTGATGAAGCGGTTAAAAGAGGATATGCCTCTTCGGTTGTACTTCCGTTGATATCTGAAGGCAGACCTTTCGGTGCACTGACTATCTACTCCAGGGAACCCGATTCATTCGGAGACGATGATATCAAAATGCTTTCAAACCTGGCTGACGACCTGGCTAACGGAATCATTCGTTTCCGGTTAATGGAGGCCGAAAGGAAGGCCAATGCCGCCATAAAGGAAAGTGAAGAAAAATTCAGGCTGTTGTTCGAAAGCATGATTGAAGGATTTGCTATCGGTGAAATCCTGGTAGATGGGCACGGTGAACCATACGGATGGAATTTTATATCCGTAAATCCGGCTTTTGAAAAACAAACAGGACTCATCGGAACCGATATCATTGGCAGGAACATATACGAAGTGCTTCCGGATCTTGAAAAATTCTGGCTTGAAAAATATAGCCATGTCGCTCTGGATGGCGTCAGCGAGGATTTTGAGAATTACGCTGCCGCTTTGGATGCATGGTTCAGGGTAAGCGCATTCCGGGTGAGAAAAGGCGTATTCGCCTGCATCTTCGAAAATATTACCCAGAGGGTGATTGCAGAAAAGGAACTGAAAAGTACAAAAGATTACCTGGAGAAACTGATCAATTATGCTAATGCGCCTATTATTGTATGGAATAAAGATACCGAAATACAGGTGTTCAACCATGCCTTCGAGCATTTGACAGGTTACACCGCTGAAGAAGTGCTGGGTAAGAAACTTGATCTGTTGTTTTCACCGGACTCAGCGTCGGAATCAAACCGCAAAATCAAACAGGCACTTACCCAGAATTGGGAGACCATTGAATTGCCCGTTCTTACAAAAGATCACCGCATTAAACAGGTACTCTGGAATTCAGCCAATATTTATGATACCGATAATAAAACCGTGTTGTCAACCATTGCCCAGGGTAATGATGTAACCGACCGTATAACGGCTGAAAAAGAACTGAGGCATGCGATGGACAAGCTTGACCTGGCCCTTGAAAACGCGAATATCGGGATATGGTCATGGCAGATCAATACAAATGAATTCGAATGGGATGACCGCATAGGACAGATGATTTGCGGTGAAAAGGCCGCCGTGAAAGCTACCTATGAGCATTTTGAGAGATACATTTACGAGGAAGATATTTCTCATTTTCAGAAAGCAGTAAAGAAAGCAACTGATGAACATACAACCCTGGATACCATTTTCAGGATCAGGAAAAATGGTGAATACAGCTACTTTGAAGCGAAAGGTCATGTGGATAAGGATGAGCAGGGTAGAGCTTTCAAAATGAGTGGGGTGCTTATTGATATCACCTCAATGCAAAAAACAACGGATAAAACGCTTTTAAACCTGAATGAGGATCTTCTGAGGTCAAATAAAGAGCTTGAGCAGTTTGCTTATGTAGCTTCGCACGACTTACAGGAACCGCTACGCATGGTTTCGAGTTTCACCCAGTTACTTGCCTCACGATATAAAGACAAACTCGACCATGAAGCCATGGAATTCATTGATTTTGCCGTTGACGGGGCACAACGTATGCAACGCCTGATTAATGACCTGTTACAATACTCCCGTGTAAAGACAAGGGCAAAAGAACTTGATTGGGTGAATATGAATACCGTGGTAAGTGAAACCATGAAGCTGTTATCAGTGAAAATTAAAGAGAAAAACGCCCAGATAACGAGTGAACGTCTCCCTGTTGTTTTTGCCGATGAAAACCAGATGATCCAGTTATTTCAGAACCTGGTGGAAAACGGAATGAAATTCGCTGAAAAAAAACCCGAAATAAAAATAGGCTGCTCCGAGGAACAGAACTATTTCGAATTCTCCGTAACCGACAATGGCATTGGTATAGAGCCACAATATTACGATCGGATTTTCCAGATTTTTCAGCGGTTGCACCTGCGCGACCAATACGGCGGCACCGGTATCGGGCTTGCCATATGCCAGCGGATTGTGGAACGGCATGGCGGAAAAATATGGGTGGCATCATCAAACGGACATGGAACAACATTTAAGTTTACAATAAAAAAGAATTAGTATGGAGGACAGTGTACTGAATACAATCGATATCCTGATCGTTGAGGATAATAAAGGCGATGCCAGGCTGATTAAAGAGGTCTTTTTTGAAAACCGGATTTTTAATTCCCTTCATTTTGTGAGTGACGGTATTGAAGCCATGGATTTTCTCAATGCAAGGGGAAATTTTGAAGGCAGGTCGCTGCCTGATCTGATCATTCTCGATCTGAACCTTCCCCGGAAAGACGGAAGGGAAGTACTGGCAGAGATTAAGGCTGACGAAAGGTTGAAGCATATTCCTGTTGTAGTCATGACTATATCACAGGCTGATGAGGATATCCTGAAATCATATAATCTTCACGCCAACTGTTATGTAACCAAACCCATTGACCTTGCCCAGTTTTCAAGGGTGGTAAGATCGATTGAAAATTTCTGGTTTACCATCGTTAAACTTCCGCCTAAAAAGTAACCGGTGGAAGCCCCTCTAAATATATTACTGGTTGAAGACAACAGGGGTGATGTTGCCCTATTCAAAGAGTTACTCAGGGAATCGGATATCAGCTTCAAGCTTACTCATTCTTCATCGGTAAAAGAAACCATAAGTCAGCACAGTAGCTCAATCTTTGACCTTATACTGCTTGATCTCGGGTTACCTGACAGCAACGGGATTGATACACTCAAACGAATAAAGGAGTGTTTCGTAAATACGGCGCTCATCATAATGACAGGCTGGGATGACGGTGAAACAGCACTCCAGGCATTAAGAGAAGGTGCCCAGGATTACCTGATCAAGAACAGGATGAATGCCGACATGGTTTCAAGGAGTATCAAATACAGCATCGAAAGGAAGAAGATCGGCGAGCTTCTGCACAACAGTGAAGACAGGTACCGACAACTGAATGCCGGACTCGAAATAAAGGTAAGAGAAAGAACTACCGAGTTGGAACTGCTGAATCACAAGCTTCAGAAAGAACTTTCGGAACGTATTAAAATCGAAGAGGAGCTACGTAAAAGCGAGACTCAGCTAATTGAGCTGAATGCCACAAAAGACAAGTTTTTTAATATTGTAGCCCATGACCTTAAAAACCCTTTTACAAGCCTACTGGGGTCTACCGAATTGTTATTCCAGAATATTGAGTTGCTGGACCGGGCTGGTATTAAAAAACTGGCAGTGATCCTGAACGACTCGGCAAAGAGCGGGTATGCCATTCTGCAAAACCTGCTCGACTGGTCGAGATCACAAACCGGTTTGCTCAAAATTAACCCGGAAAATCTGAATCTTAAAGCCATCATTGACGAAAATATCCTGAACCTCGAGCTTTTTTCTTCCAATAAAGACATTGATGTGATTTCTGAGGTAAATCCCGATACAGCCATTTATGCTGATAAAAATATGGTGAATACCATTGTCCGGAACCTGATCAGCAATGCACTCAAGTTTTCATACCGGTCGGGCAAAATAAGAATAAGCGCGTTTCCGGATGATGAATTTATGGTAGTTTCCGTCAGGGACAATGGAATAGGTATTCCTGCCGATAAAATTGATAAATTGTTCCGGATTGATACCAAGTTCTCTATGCCTGGAACGGAAAATGAACAGGGAACCGGACTTGGGCTGAAGCTCTGTAAAGAGTTCGTTGAAAAACAGGGCGGTAAGATATGGGTCACCAGCGAGGAAAACAAAGGCAGCGATTTCAGGTTTACATTGGCTAAAACATGAACTGATGCCTTATTACCTCCTGTATGTATTAACTTTCCTTTTGGTATATTCATATACATTGTTTTTTCCTACCCTTAGCACATACCT